>JASHVY010000135.1 GCA_030044345.1 Acetobacteraceae bacterium
CACGAAACATGGTGCTGGCGACACCCGCATAGCTGCGCATGCCCACGCCGACGACACTGATCTTGGCGACATCGGAATCGGCCGTGATCTCGGCATAACCGATGGTGGCATGCGCCTCGTCCAGCACCTTGCGCGCGCGCGGCAGGTCGGCTTTGCCAAGAGTGAAGGTGAGATCGGTGGTGCCGTCGGCAGCGACGTTCTGAACGATCATGTCCACATTGACACTGGCGGACGCCAACGGGCCGAAAAGGGCGGCGGCGATGCCCGGCCGATCCGGCACGCGGCGGACAGTGATCTTGGCCTCGTCGCGCGAATAGGCGATGCCGGCGACCATCGGTTTTTCCACGATCTCATCCTCATCGACGACCAGCGTGCCGGACGCGTCCGTGAAGCTCGAGCGGACCTGCACGCGCACATGTTCCTTCATGGCGAGCTCGACGCTGCGCGTCTGGAGCACTTTCGCGCCCACCGAAGCAAGCTCCAACATCTCTTCATAGGCGATCCGGGCGAGTTTTCTCGCTTTCGGAACGATTCGCGGATCGGTCGTATAGATGCCGTCCACGTCGGTATAGATGTCGCAGCGGTCGGCCGCCAGCGCCGCGGCGAGTGCGACCGCGGACGTATCCGACCCGCCGCGGCCGAGGGTGGTGGTGCGCCGGTCCGGCCCCACACCCTGGAAGCCCGTGACCACCGGCACCTGGCCCGCCGCCATGCGCTGGATGAGCGTATCTCCCGCGATCCGCTCGATGCGCGCGGTGCCGTGGGCGGCGTCGGTGAGGACCGGGATCTGCCAGCCCTGCCAGGAGCGCGCATCAATGCCCTTGGCCTGAAGCGCGATCGCCATCAGCCCGGCCGTGACCTGCTCGCCGGTGGCGACCACGGTGTCATATTCGCGGGCATCGTGCAGGGGCGAGAGCTCCTGACACCAGCCGACGAGCTGGTTGGTGACACCGGCCATGGCCGAGACCACCACGGCCACCTGGTTGCCTGCCGCGATCTCATGCGCGACGCGGATGGCGGCGGCACGGATGCGGTCGAGATCGGCGACCGAGGTGCCGCCGAACTTCATGACGATACGGGCCATGCTTCCTTTCCCCGCCCTTTCTCTTGATCCTGAACCTCTTGTCCGGAGGCCGGTTGCCGGCGGCGAGGCGGCGGCACACATACTGGGGCCGGCCGATGCGGGCAACAGAGGACGAGGCAACGGATGCCGACCCAGGACATGACCGCGGATGCGTCGGAGATTGCCCGCTTCGGCGCGCTGGCGGAGCGCTGGTGGAACCCTTCCGGCCCAATGCGGCCCCTGCACCGGATGAATGCGCTCCGGGTCGGCTGGATCACCCGGCGCGCGCGGCTTCATTTCGGCACAATCGGGGGACTTGGCCTGCTGGATGTCGGGTGCGGCGCCGGGCTGGCTTCCGAAGCGCTGGCCCGGGAGGGATTTTCGGTGCTCGGGATCGACGCCTCGGCCCCGCTGATCGAGGCCGCCAACTCCCATGCTGCCGCAGCCGGCGTACCCCTTTCCTATCGTGCCATCCCGCCGGAAGCTCTGGCCGCGGAAGGGCGGCGGTTCCGGGTGATCACGGCGCTCGAGGTGATCGAGCATGTGCCCGACCCCGCCGCCTTTCTGCGCACCCTTGCCGCCCTTCTCGAACCGGGCGGGTTGCTCTTCGTCTCCACCATCAGCAGGACGATCGAGGCGCTCGCGCTGGCCAAGATCGGGGCGGAATATGTGCTCCGGCTCTTGCCGCCCGGGACGCATGACTGGCGGCGTTTCGTCCTTCCGGCAGAAATGGATCGGCTGCTTGCGAAGGCAGGGTTTCGGCTCGCCGATCTCGCAGGAATGACGTTCGACCCCTTGCGCCAGAACTGGCGAGAGAGCCGGGACCTCTCGGTGAACTACATCGCCATGGGGCTCGGCTGATCACCATCAAATAGAGCGATTTCAATTCAATATTTTGTGGGCCGAATTGAATTGATCCTATCCGCTTTGAGCCAAAGCTTCCGGTGAATCCTCATGAAAAGAGGGAAGCGTGCCTTGGTCGCGCAAACACGCTCCCTGCTCTCGGTCATTTGTCTTCTCGCGTGACTCAGACCTTCGTTGAGTCCATCTCCGGTCATCACGCTCTCGATCGGGGTGCGTTCGCTTGGGCTCACGTATCCCGCTCTCGCCATTTGTTTTCCCGCGTGATTCACACCTACGGTGATTCCACCTCCGGTCATCACGCTCTAACCGCCGTCCCCAGGATTGCACGCGGCAGAAGCGCAAAGCTCCGGTCAGAGTGCCTTGGCCGGCCAAGTCAGGACGGCGCGAAGCCGCCCGACGGCGCGATCGGTCATCGCCTTCGCCCCGCGGATACGCTCGCGGCGACCGAGCACCTCTTCCAGCCTCTGCACCCGCCCTGTGTCGATGGTTGGCTCGCCCCTCTCGGCGCCGACATCGCAGGCGCGGTCGAGCAGCTCGATCGCTTTCCTCCAGTACCATGGACGGGAGACGGGATCGGGTGCCTCGGTGGCGCAGAAGCAGAGCAAGCTCGCCACGGCGGCCGCGAGCTTGCAGCGGGCGGCGCTATCCACGCCGATGTCACGGGCATGGGTGAGATCGAAGAGCCGGCTGCTCAATTCCCGGAACTCGGTGGTCCGCCGCCACCCCCTGAGCGAGCCTTTTGCCAGGAAATCCGCACAGATGCGCGGAAGAATCTCT
>JASHVY010000136.1 GCA_030044345.1 Acetobacteraceae bacterium
GTACAGGCCGGCGGCGCAGCGATGGTCGGGGCATCCAGGCCTTCAAGCCACTCGAACGCCTCCATCGCATTCTGAGACAGGTTTTCCCCGCGCGCGACGCCTGCAACGAGCGCTTGGAACAGGCGTGCCGGCGACGGCGGCCATTCTCCGCTGCCATGATAGCGGCCGTCGTGGAAGCGGACGGAGATAAGAAGACAGGGCATGGGTCAAGCCGCGCCCTTGGTTTTCTTTCCTTTCTTCTTGTCCAATTCCTTCAAATCGGTTTGAGCCAGCTCCTTTTTGAAAACGACACGCCGATCCGGTCCCACGCCAAACCTGTTCGCCGCGGCCTTGGCATAGTCGAAGGCGACAGCACTCGAGAGTTCGACGGGTGTGCGAACGCCGTCGCGAGCAACAGCAACCCAGTTAGCGGGGACTTTCTCGTCGGGCACGAGCAGGCAGCCTTGGCGCAGGAAGCCGTCGAGCGGTTCCGTGGCGGCGACCAGCGCAAGGCCGAGAATGTATCTTTTCAAATCTTGTGCATTCTCGCCATCGAGCTTGCGCAGCGCCACCAGGTTGACCGTGACGATACGCTCGATCGGACCTCGCGCAACCACTCCGCCGTGTGCTCCGATTGCCGGAACATGCACGAACCCACGTTGTGCAAGGGGGCTTTCAGGCTTGCCTTCCGCCTTCTGCTTGTCTTCTTCCGAGAAGACCTCAAGAACCGCATAATCCAGCGCAGGTTTGTACTGCGCCGAACGACGCAACTCGTCCACATCCCAGGCGCGAATGACGGATTGGACGAGGCGCGGTAGCTTGGCCTGCGTGTCGCGTGAATCCCATACCCCAAAAACCAGCGACGTCGGAGCAAGCTTGGCCAGCGCAGATGCGTCGTTTTTATAGAGAAACAGATTGAATGCTGCTCGAGCCTCGTCCTTCAGTTCGGACGAACGGATCACTGCATCGCCTAGCCGATGGCCGGTTTCGAGGATGGAAATGGTCTTCTCGTTGCCATAGGCGATATCGATTTGCGGCACGAGTTTCGACAACGGATTTTCTGGCTCTCTGGGCGTCGCCGCCTCGAAGATCGGCTCCATCCGATTGGCCTGGCTACCGACACTGTCGATGGTCGCAACCTTCGTGCCGTCTGACAGCGTGTCGATGTTATAGCCGATGTCGACATAGGTCGGAGGAAAAATCACGCCGCCCTCGCCTTCCACGGGCAGGAGCTGCTGCTTGCAGCAAATGGCGACCGACCCTTTGAGGTCGTCCGCCCAGGAATCGATCACGTTCGCGGTAACGATTTCTGTCATGGCAAAGGCTCCTCCTGGGCATCGACGATGCAGCGCGCTTGACCCTCCTGACCCGGCCAGCCAAGACGGATTCGAAACAAGCGAATGGGAAACCCGAGACTTTCTCCGCCGAGAACCGCGCGAGCGAAGATCGTCGGCAGCATGGTGGCGGAGACGCCGTAGCGGTAGGCCAGCTTGTCTCGCGGATTCACACGCTTTGGTCGGGCGTTCTGCATCCCGATAGCGGCAAGCAGCTCGACAAATGGATAGCCAACCATCTTGATGCCGCTATGCTCGTTGGGCGAGAATCCGGCATCAAGGGGGATGTAGTCGCGCCGCCAATCGAACCGGAAGCTACTCGATTGCGGAACGGAGACGTTGAATGGGTCCTTGGCCGTGGCGGCAAGCGCGTTATCACCAAGACCGCGAACGAGATTCAAGGCATCCCGGGAGAGAGCAGCTCCTGGGTAACCTGCGGCTCCGGCCCAAAACTTTACATTATCACGATTCGAGCCGTCGGCCCAATGTTCGATGGGTATCGAATGCGCTTCATCGTTGAGAAGAGTCGGCAACGCTGCCGGCGAATCCGGAACGGCACAGGGAAATATGGCGTCATGGCGGGTGAGTGTCTCGACATCCCATTTCTTAGCGGAGAGAGCCGAATCTCGTGGAGCAACGGCTTGGGGATCCGCGTGGCAAAGAAAGCGCAAGGTTTCCATCACGGGATCTTGCGTGCCATCCACTTTCAACACGAAATCGGTTGGGGATTCGGCGTTCTTATAATTGAATCTGCCCTCACAGGGACCACATAGGACTTCCACCGCCTCCATGAAGCCCAGGCAGGCGAAGACCTGGCCGGGATTGAGGAGATCGACGGGGATGGATGCTTCCGCCATCAGCGATCCTCCGTATGCTGAGCGGTCTGCGCGCCGCGCGTGTCGTTGTCGCGCGAAGCCTGCTGGTCGGCGGCCCGCAGAAGCGCTTCCCACCAGGCCAGGCCCCAAGGTCCCCAACGCTTCTGAAGCCTTGCAAAGCGCAAAGCCACATCGCGGGCACGCGTTTCAAGGGCGGAGGGCGGAGCATCCTCGCAACCGCGTGTTCCGATCACCGGGCGTGCCTGCCCATGATGGGCTGCGATCAGGTGCAGGACGAGATCGCGCCAATCCTCCGGCAGATCATCGATCCGCTTTCGAGCTACGGCGGGAAGCTGCTTTGTCCGGTCTCTTTCTGGTTCGAAGACGGCCAGGGACCCGAATTCGTGACGATATCCATCCAGAATGCTTTGATCGATCGGTCCACGCGTCTTGGCAAGAGGGCCGGACAGGCCATGCTTTTTGGCGTGACTCTGCGCCTTGAAGGCACGTTGCCAACGCCACGCTCTTTTTCCCTCATCATGGACCGATGCTGCCAAGGCCAACGCTTCGAGTGCGACAGCGGAAAGACCAATCTTTTCGCCGATATGCCGTGCCCTCTGTTCCGCGAGGTCTTGATGGTCGGCAAGCGTCTGCGGCCAGGAAACCGAGCGTGCATCCTCCGACTGTGCGGTACTCTTGTAATGCTCGACGATAAGCCACTCCACCTGATCGTCATTGTCGTCACAGCGAAGAACGAAATCATCCTCAAACCGCCAATCGTCCTTTCTGGCCATGCCATCGTCGGGCGTTACCCGCTGCACGCGGAATCCAACTTCTTTGCTCCAGTCGTCAGTGGCATCGGCGGTCTGGAAATCGCTGGTTTCTTTGCTATCCAGCATGCCACCTTTCAAACCGGCGAATCGGGCATCGACGATGAGAATTTTTCCCACGATCTTGTCATATAACTCTTCCTTCGCCTTGCCTTTGCGATCCTGCGCCAGCTTGTCGAGTGTCAAATACCCTTCGTATTCGGTACTCGAAGACAGGATCAGCGCGACGATGTCGTCACGCCGCAATCCTCTGATGGGCTGGGGAGGCGCTGCCGATCCATCCGCTTCATCGGCTGGTAATTCATCGAGGTTGTCCGCTTCGACATTCTCTTTCGGCAGCTTGCGTCGAAGCAGCGCATCTGCTGCGCGACCATGAAGCCATTCGGCGACCCGATAGGTCTCCGTCTCCAACTTTTCGCTTTCGTGCAGCGGAGCCGCGTCAAAGAACCCTTCGATTTCTTTCTTTCCAGTCAATATTCGCGGCGATTCTCCGGCGCTCTCGCGCACCGGCAAATGAGTGCGCCACACCACCGTCGTCTGCTGCTCGTTTTCCACCCAGCCGCGCAGCCACGGGCCGATCTCGGGGCGGCCGGTGTGATGTTCGAGCGAGGTCATCGACCAGGCATCAACCAGAGCACGCGTCAGTGCGGGGCGCAGCGGTTCGGGCGTCGTCGCCTCGTCGATTTTCCTGCCCAGTGCTTCGTCGGTCTCGGCGCGCAACTTCAGCGCGCGCAACGCGCCCGGGCTTGCATCCTTGCCGCCTTCGACATTCGGAAGCTCTTCAAGTACCGCGAGCGAACGAAAACTGATCGCCTGCCCCATTTCTTGATCCATTGGCACATCGGATTTCTTCGGCTTCGATTCATCACCATGAACAACTTTGATCGTTGCATTCCCTGCACCGCGCCGGTTCACGCGTCCCAGCCGCTGCACCATCCGTTCCCACGGAACGAGGTCGCAAACCATATGGTCGGTGTCGAGGTCGATGCCTACCTCACCCGCAGATGTCGCAACCAGGAATGCCGGTATCTCCGGTGGCGCGGAACCTGCTAGAAAACCATGATTTTTCAACCAAGCCTTCGCAACTTCGCGCTCCTTGACGCGTCGAGCGCCGACAAATAGTTCTGGATCAGCCTTTGGATTGGATGGCTTCTTGTCGCGTGCCGCGAACTTGTCAAGCTTGCCCTTCAGCCTTCCCGCCACCTTTTCCGCGACTTCGCGGCTGTTGCAATAGACGAGGCAGCGGATGGGCTTGCCGCCATCCCCCGAAAGCATCCATGCCTGCTGCGACAGAGCCTCGGCGAGTGCATCCCTTTCATCGCCAATCCTGACGAAACCAAGCGTCTTCGGTGCAGAAAGGCGGTCTTTTGCGATCGTGTCGGATAGGTCACTGTCTTCGAGATGAAACACTCCTTCCGCAGCGCTGTCATCCGATAGAGGTTGCACCCGTCCCGTAGCAGACAGAGACAACATCTTAAATCCCGGAACGATTCCGGCGTCGCCTTTGGCATCGCTTTCGACGTGGGGACCGAACTCGCACTTTCCACTTGCAATCCGCCGAAGCAATGCCTCGAAGGGTGGAACAAGATGCGCTTCGTCAAGAACGATCAACGCATCCGCGCCGAGCAGACCCGCATGATAGGGCCGCATTTTGCGTGAGACGCCGTAGCCCTCGAACAGGAGTCGTGAGCCGATCATGTCGACCGTTCCGACGATGATCGCCGAAGCCGCGGGATCGTCAAGCCATTCGCGGTTATCGACATGTGCGCCGCGCAGCGTCGAGATGGGGAATATGCTGCTGCCCAGCCCAAGCGGCTCCTTGAGGAGCGCAGCATCGCCGTTCAACGCCAGACGCAGTCTTTCCGCCTCTTCCGTCGCCTGATCGACAACGGCGCGCCGATCCACAATGTAGATCAGTCGGCGGGGAATAGCCTTGAGTGCGCCTCCTCCCGCGAAAGCGCGGGCGACGAGCCAGATCGCCATAACGGACGTTTTTCCGAGTCCGGTTGGCAAATCGAGCGCTGTCGGAATCCTTCCGTCCATAAATTGGTCGAACAGCCTTTGCTGCCACCGCATCGGCGAATGGCCGGTCAGACGGAAAAAATTGTCGGCGAACGATCGCGGGTCCGCGGTCATCCTTGCGCCGGGCCTAAATCATCGGGCACTTTGCGTGGTGACCCAGTTGGTGTCATTTCCCTCCCCAGCCCCCTTACAAACGGACGCCTCTGGAACGACCCGCCTGAATTGCCCCTTATTCGCCGTACACGATGCCGACGTTGCGGATGCAATTCAAAATATGCACGATACGCCAGGAAAATCCACAGTCAAGTCACGAAACGAAAGGCTGGAGGCGCGGATTTTCCGCGGCCAAAAGGCTCTGTTCCAGCCTGCTGCCGAGCCACAGGTGTGCATGCTGACGGATTCGTGATCGCCGGGGCGCATGACGCGACCCTGCGCGGCATCGAACAAACCCGGACGATCCGCCTGAGCTCCGCCGCCGGCCGGACCTTTGCAGAGGCGCTCCTCAATCCAAGAGAGCTACGCGCTCGGCTCAAGGCGGCCGCACAACGATACCGAAAGCTCACTGGTGCTTGAGTGAGCCCTCGCCACACCTGTCCGGAAACAGACCAGATCCAACGAATGGGCCCCATAAACGAGCAAGCAGCCATTCAGGGCAGGCTTGTTGTTGTAACGAAGTACCCCGCGGTCCGATATCAAGCGATCAGTGCGTTCGCTGAAAGATCAACGACAATTGATATCTATTGATATGTTTTAGTCGCCAGTTCGCGGAAAGTGGTCCCCACAGCCCGGCGGAGAAAAAACCGTCACGCAGTCCTGCCTCGCAACCCGTCCGCGAGCGTCGAAAGCGCATCGGCGAGTTGTCGCGCGGTCTCCGGCGGCGGCAGCGGCATTTTGAGACTCCGCGCTCCGGTTGCCGGATCGCGTTCGATCCATGGGTGCGCCGGAGCCTTGGGATCGTTGGCAGCCGCCAGGGCGGCAACGAACTGCGCACCCACCTGCACCAGGGCAAGCCACGGATCGGATCCGGGATCGCTCCGCGGCACAGCGGGCCCGTTCGAGCGTGCGATGTCGCCGGCGACGATATCCACATCTGCCTCCCCGTCCTCCGTGGGTCCGGTATCGTCAGCAGCAACGATGC
Organism: Acetobacteraceae bacterium; assembly: GCA_030044345.1. Lineage (GTDB taxonomy): Bacteria > Pseudomonadota > Alphaproteobacteria > Acetobacterales > Acetobacteraceae > JAKAWQ01. The sequence continues at coordinate 6,119 of JASHVY010000136.1, forward strand.
TGTTCCCAATCTCCTCTGCCGGCGTCACGGCCTCGCTTTCACCCATGCGTCCGGTGACGTTCTCCACCTCCTTCATGAAGCGGTTGAGACGCGAGCCACCCAGCGAAATCTCGCCGCTGCCGCCGGCGTCGGTGGACAGGAACACC
>JASHVY010000137.1 GCA_030044345.1 Acetobacteraceae bacterium
GGAACGCTTACCGGTGTGGTGAATGGGACCTGGGTTTCGAGGATCGCGAGCACACCGACATTGCCGCCGGGAACTGAGGCAATCGGGGTATCGTCCGCGCTGACGAGCTGAAATGTCTCCGTCCCGTTCTGGGCGGGGGCGAGAAGGGTATCCGCCAGTTGCTGGGCGAGCGCGGCATCCGAGCCCGCCGGGAACGCAAGCTGGAGAAAGCTGCTGCCGGAGGATACCGAAACAGACGGCATGAATACCTCCGCAACGTCACGTCATTGGAGACTGACGAAATTAGAGACTGGTGAACGAAACGTTTACTGAATTGTTGACGATATCTGTTAACAGACTCGTATAGATTTCCCATAAGCGATGCAAGTGTTAGTTTGTCTTTACAAAATTTTTTGACCTCCTTCGTGACTCGACTTCATGAAAGACCTTTTGAAAATGCCCCGTGGTGCGTTTGAAGGCCGAAAGACACGTCGGACGATCATCGCAGCAGCATTCTCAAAAGGTCTCCAAGGCGTCCAAGAAATTGTCACATCTATTCCACGGTATGGCTTCATCACCGCCATGGCTGTGCCTATGTCTGGAACGACAATCCTGGCAAACGAATGGCCTGGACGGTGGCTCAGGTGCATTCGGCAGGAAATTGAGAAGGATTGCCCGGAATGACCCGCAAGCTCTTCGTTCCTTTGCTGCTGGCGAGCCTGGCATTGGGACTCGCCGGTTGCGGCTATAGCCCGGGGACGCGCGCCCTCACGGGCGGTGCTCTCGGTGCCGGTGCCGGTGCCGGCATCGCCGCTGTCACGGGCGGCAAGCCCGCGACCGGCGCGCTGATCGGTGGCGGTGTCGGCGCGGTCGGCGGCGCGCTCACCGCGCCCTAAATCACGCTCTGAGAGATTGTATCCGATTCGGGCCTGATTCCCGGCTCTCGTGTGGCCGGAAAATCCCCGGCGGTCAGGCCGGTGGGGCGGTCGAGGCGCGTGCCGCGATGCTGATGCGCACCTCGATCGCATGCGGGGGAGTTTCCCCGGCAACCCTTTTCAGGATGTATTCCGCGGCCAGCTTCCCGATCTCCGTTGTCGGGATGCGCACGGAGGAAAGCCCGAGCTGACCTGAAAGCTCGAGATCGTCGAAACCGATGATCGAGAGTTCCGACCCGATCGCGATCCCGCTTTCCCTCGCTTCGAACAGCACGCCCTGGGCCAGAATGTCATTGCCGCAGACGATCGCGCTCGGTCGCTGCGCGCTCGGGTCGGACCCGACCATCAGGGCACGGAACCCGCGCCGCCCACCCTCGATCGTATATGGCTCCTCGACGACCGGCGCCTGCCATCCGGGCGCGCCCTCCGCCTCCAGCGTCTCCCGGAGGCCGGCGATCCGTCCGGCAGCCCGGTCATTGTCCTGCGCGATCCCTGCCACCATCCCGATCCGGCGATGGCCGAGACCGAGCAAGTGCCGAACCGCGAGCGCGGCGGCCGCGCGATTGTTGAATCCGATCGAGGGATAGGGACCCTCCGGATCGAACACACCCTGATTGACGAACGGCACGCGGCTCTGTTCCAGCGTCGCATAGACATCGGGAAGATGGGCTGTCCCCGTCGTGATCATCCCGTCCACGCCACGAGCGACGAAAGCCTCGATGAGATGAAGCTCACGCTTCGGGTCGTGCCCGCTCGCCCCCACCAGCAAGGTATAGCCGGCCTCCTCGAAGCGAGCCTGAGCCGCTTCGAGGAGACTTGCAAAGACGTCGTTCCTGAGCGTCGGCACGATCGTCGCAACCGTCCAGGAACGCTGGGCGGCGAGCATGCGTGCGGCGAGGTTCGGGTGATATTGCAGCGCCTCCACCGCAGCGCCGATGCGCGCGCGCAGCTCGGCGCTGACCGTGGCCGGCTTGTTGAGCGCGCGCGAGACGGTGGCCGTCGAGACCTCGGCCAGACGCGCGACATCGGCAAGCAAGCTCCTGCCCCCCCGCCTGCGCTTCCGCGCCCTGGCCAGCCCCTGTTCCGCCACGTCCTGCCGTGCCCCAATCGTGTTGTAATGGCTTACAAGGCGACGCGGCGGCATGCAATATCAGGGCTGCGGCGCAGGCTCCAGCGTGACATCGGCCTCGACCGTGGCGGTGACCGTGGTCTCGGCCGGCACCGCATTCGGGACCGCGGCACGCGCAGCCATCAGCGCCATCGGCTGGATGGGCAGGGGTGGCACCCGCGGCGTAAGCCAGACCTCACGAAAGCCGGCGAAACGCATGCCGAGCACCTTCGCTGCCGCCTCGGCCCGGCCCTTGAGCATCGCCAGCGCGATCACCTGGGCCCGTTCGCTCGCTCTTTTCCCGGTCTCGTCCGCGAGCCGCCAGCCGAGCGATGACACGGCAAGGCCCTGCGCCTGAAGCTGGCCGACAAGGCCGAGCAGGGCGGGGCCATTCCGGGCGCTGAGCACGAGCGATTGCTGCGCGCGCCATTCGGGATGCGGGTCGGTCACGTACCAGACGGAATAGCTCCCGGTCGAGGTGGTGACGGCCGGTACGGCCTGCGCCGCAGCCAGCCCCTTGCCGATCATGGTGTTGACCGCATTCTGCGCTTCTGCCGGCCCATGAGCACCGGCCTCCGCTGTCAGCTCCGCATCGAGCTCGTCCGGCATGGCCTTCACGCTGGCGGTTGCGGAGAGATGAAGGATGGTGGTGGCCGCTCTTGCCGGCCCGACCATGGTGAGCAGGGCACCGGCAAAGAGGGCTGGCAGAAAGAACCGCATCTCAGTGGATCTCGGGCTCTGGCGTGCGCATCCTCGGATCTGCCGCGCCTTCGAGGAAGGTATAATCGCAACCGTCATTCGCCTGGCGCACCTCGCGCGCATGGAGCAGCCCGAAGCCGCGGGCATAGCGGGGCGGAGGCGGAGTCCATGCCGCGCGCCTTCGCGCGAGCGCGTCCTCCTGGATATCGAGGGTGAGGCGGCGGGCCGGCACATCGAGCGTGATCGGATCACCGTCCCGGACCAGGGCGAGCGGGCCGCCGACCGCGCTCTCCGGCGCGACATGCAGCACGCAGGTGCCATAGCTCGTCCCCGACATGCGCGCATCCGAGATGCGCAGCATGTCGCGCACGCCCTGGCGCAGCAACTTCCTGGGCAGCGGCAGCATGCCCCATTCCGGCATCCCGGGCCCCCCCACCGGCCCGGCATTCTGCAGCACCAGCACCGAATCCGCGCTCACCGCCAGCTCCGGATCGTCGATCCGCTTCGCCATGTCGTCATAGTCGCGGAAAACCACCGCCGGGCCGGTGTGGCGGAGCAGACGAGGATCGGCCGCGCTCGTCTTGATCACGGCACCGTCGGGGGCAAGGTTGCCGTGCAGCACGGCAAGCCCCGCATCCGCCCGGAGCGGATTGTTGCGCGGCAGGATCACCTCGTCGTTGTAGATTTTTGCCCCTGCGATCGCTTCGCCGAGCGTGATGCCTGCGACGGTGCGCTGGGAAAGATCGAGCAGATCGGCAAGCCGCGCCATCAGCCCGCGCAGGCCCCCGGCATAATAGAAATCCTCCATCAGATATTTGCCCGAAGGGCGGAGGTTCGCGAGCAGCGGCGTGGCGCGGGAGAGCGCATCGAAGCGGTCGAGGTCGAAGGGAATGCCGGCACGGCGCGCCATCGCGATCAGATGGACAACGGCATTGGTCGAGCCGCCGAGCGCGAGCGACACCGTCACCGCATTGTCGAAGCTCGCGCTGGTGAGGATGCGGGAGGGGCGCTCGTCGTTCCAGGCAAGCTCGACGATGCGCCGCCCGACTGCGGTCGCCATACGGGCGTGATTCGCATCCGGCGCGGGGATCGAGGCGCTGCCCGGGAGCGAGAGGCCGAGCGCCTCGGTGGCGCTCATCATCGTGCTCGCCGTTCCCATCGTCATGCAGGTGCCCCAGGAGCGCGCGATCCCCGTCTCCACACCTTTCCAATCCGCCTCGGTGATCGTGCCGGCCCGAAGCTCGTCCCAGTATTTCCAGGCATCCGAGCCGGAGCCGAGCGTATGCCCGGCCCAATAGCCGCGCAGCATCGGGCCCGCGGGCAGGAAGATCGACGGCAGATCGACCGCGAGCGCGCCCATGACGAGCGCGGGTGTCGTTTTGTCGCACCCGCCCATCAGCACGAGCGCATCGAAAGGCTGGCTGCGCGCGATCTCCTCGACCTCCATCGCCAGCAGGTTGCGATAGAGCATCGAAGTCGGCTTCATATATTGCTCGGAAACGGCGAGGGCCGGGATTTCGAGCGGCAAGCCGCCCGCTTCCCACACGCCGCGCTTCACCTCTTCGGCGCGGATGCGGAAATGCTGATGGCACTGATTGAGATCCGACCAGGTATTGAGAATGCCGATCACCGGCTTGCCGGCCCA
>JASHVY010000138.1 GCA_030044345.1 Acetobacteraceae bacterium
TGCTCCGCTTTCTGGACGGCATCTGTCTCGGTGGCGGCTATACCGGGGCGCATCCGCTCGCGATCGAATATGCGGAAAAACATCGCCGCGGCTTCGTCGGCGGCCTGATCATCGCAGCCTTTCCCGCCGCTTACGTTGCGATCACCCTGGTGGCGATGGCGATGTTCGCGCTTTTCCCCACGGGCGGGCTCGATTCCCCCTATGTGCAATGGGGCTGGCGCATTCCTTTCGTGATCGGCGCGGTCCTCGCCTTCGCTCTGGTCCTTTATTATGTCTTCAAGGTTTCCGAATCGGAGATCTGGGCGACCGAGACCAAGGGGGAGCAGAAGCCGCTTCCGCTTTCCGATCTGCTCCGCGGCCGCAGCTTGCGCAGCCTGCTTCAGGTGCTGATCATGATGACCGGATTCTGGACCACCCAGAACCTCATCACGATCTTCATGCCCTCCACCCTGCTGCTGCATGTTCTGCATCTCTCGAAATACGAGCTCACCTTCACCCTGCTCATCGCCTATGGCTGCCTCTTCTTCAGCTATATCGGCGCGGGCGTGCTGAGCCAGAAGATCGGAAGGCGGCGGATCTTCGTCATTCTCGGCCCGCTGATCGCGACCGTGGGGGCCGGCATCCTCTATGCGCTCACCAACGGCACGGGTCTCCCTCTGCCGGCGATCATCCTGCTCGTCTGCCTGCTTTCGATCCTGGTGACGGCGCCCTGGGGCGTGATCATCACCTATATCAATGAGCGGTTCGCCACCGATGTCCGCGCGACCGGGTTCGGAGTGGGGTTCAGCCTTTCGGTGATCATCCCCTCCTTCTACGCCTTCTATGTGAACTGGCTGAGCCGGATCTTCTCCTTCCATCTTGCGCCTGCGGTGCTGCTCTGCATCGGCGGGGTGATCGCGACGATCGGCGCGGCGATGGGGCCGGAGACGAAGGACGTCGATTTCTGATCTTCTCCTGTTCGGCCTGGGCGTGGCTCACTTGGCGTAGGCGAGGCGCGCCTGCAGGCCGGCCAGGATGAGGATGCAGGCGACGAAGATATACTGATAGAGCGAGGCGAGCCCGAGCAGCACGATCACGTCGTTGATGACGCCGATCACCAGCACGCCGAGCGCCGCGCCGACGATGCTGCCGCGCCCGCCGGTGAAGGGGATGCCGCCCAGGATCACGCCGGCGATCGCGGAGAGCGAATCGCCTTCGCCGCTCAGCGGGTAGATCGATTGCTGCCAGGCGGCGAGCATGATGCCCGCCAGCGCCGCGAGCGTGCCGGAGACCACGAAGACGAAGATTTTGATGCGTCCGCTGGGCAGGCCCACCGCACGCACCGCGCTCTCGTTCGAGCCGACGCCGCGGATCCAGCTTCCGAGCGGGGTGAAGGAGATGAGCGCCTGGCCGAGCACCACGATCACGAGCGTGATGAGAATGAGCACCGAGACGCCGTGAATGTTCGCCGCCATCCAGGAAAAGCCGAAGGGGCGCGCCGGGCTCACGGTATCGGGGCTGATATAGTTTCCCTGGTTGAACAAAAGCGCGATGCCGCGGATGCCCCAATAGGTGCCGAGCGTGACGATGAAGGAGGGGATCCCGCCGCGGCTGACGAGAAGACCGACCCCGAGCCCGGAAAGCCCGCCGGCGACAAGCCCCGCCAGCACCGCGAGCGGCCAGGAGACGGCATGCAGGACCGTGAGCCAGGCCACGAACATTCCGCCGGCGGAGAGCACGCTTTCGATGCCGAGATCGATCATTCCGACCAGGATCACGAACGCCTCGCCGACCGCGAGCACGACGAGGAAGCTCGAGCTCGTCGCCACCGCGAGGAGATTGCGGAACGTGAGGAAGGACGGCGAGAGGAGCGTCGCGATCAGCGAGATCGCGATCAAAAAGCCTGCCGGCCGCCAGACATTGCCTGGCCGGCCGAGAAGATTGCGCCGCGTGCGCGGAAGCGTCTGAACCTCGCTCATCCGATGATGGTTCGGAGCTTCGCGTCCTGCGTCAAGGGGTGCCGGTCATGGCCCGGTCATGATGCAGTCGGCGAGTGTTTCGCCATTCAAACTTTCGAGGAACGCGGCGCGGGCGCGGGAAAGCGCGCCGCGCAGCCGGCAGGAAGGCGTGAGCGGGCAGGCCCCGCCATCGGCGCGGAAACACTCGACGAGCGGCTGGTCGCGCTCGAGCCAGGCCACGACCTCGCCGAGCCGGATCGAAGCAGCCGGGCGGGCGAGCCGCACGCCGCCGCCCGCGCCGCGCATGGTGTGGACATAGCCCGAAGCGGCGAGATGCTGGAGCACCTTGACGAGATGGTTGCAGGAGATTCCGAGCGCTTGGGCGAGATCCTCGGTGGTGCGCGCGCGCTCCGGCGCGGCGCCGAGCAGCATCAGCGCGCGGAGGCCGAAATCGGTGAAGCTCATGAGGCGCATGGCACCTCACCATAATTGGTATTTGAAATACCACAATAGGCGGCTACCATGAAAACTGTGATACGGAAGGGCGAAGACCCGATGAGCCAAGCTCCGCCATCCGAGAGAGCCATCCGGCGCACGCGCTATGCCGTCGCGGTAGCGGATGAGACCGGCATCGACGAAGCCATGATCGCATTGCAGGTCCGGCGCTTCTATGAGGCCGCCCGCCGCGATCCCGTGCTCGGCCCGATCTTTGCGCGCGTGACCGATTGGGATTCCCATATCGCCCGGATCACGGATTTCTGGTCCTCGGTCGTGTTGATGAGCGGACGGTACCATGGGAATCCGCTCGAAGGGCACCGGCCTTTGCCGATCGAAGAGAAGCATTTTGTCCGTTGGCTCGCGCTTTGGCGCACGACCGCGGTGGAGACGTGTCCGCCCTCCGCCGCGGCGCGCTTCACGCTGCTCGCGGAACGGATCGCGGCGAGCCTTTCGCGTGCGCTGGGTGTTGCTGTGGGTGGGGTAAGATCGTGACGGACCACGATCGATGATGATGAGCACGATGTTTATATAGTAGCCCTCTATGAGAGTGCTGGGAAGTTACCTGATATCCTGCACATTTTCTCGAATTCTGCTTCTCCAGGCGTCCTGTTCAGTTTGGCCGTACAAGTTCAAAACAGCTCTATGACTTCTTCACGAGTTCGCTGTCGTGTTGATACCCTGCTCATGCTGCGACGGCTCATGGGTCGTGAG
>JASHVY010000139.1 GCA_030044345.1 Acetobacteraceae bacterium
GGGTTTTCAGGCATTTCAATTCCGTACGCTCGCCTTGGGCCGTATGTCCATGAACGGTATCAGGGCCAATGACGCGAGGAAACCCCGCCGCGATGCTTTGACGCCCGCGGACGGGACGTAATCTCCCGCCGCCGCCGAGATCGGGACATCCGGTGTCGTGCTGATGAAAACGATGACACGGCTCGGTCAGCGATAACAGAACTTTGCGATTGGAGCGGAAAAGCCCTGGTCTGTCAGGCTATGGGGATGCTGGCGTGCTGGAGGTCGTGGTGGATCACTGCGGTGACGCCTATCGCGCCGTTTACACCGTCGGATGATCGCAACGACTCTATATGCTCTATATATTCAAGGAGAAATCGAAGTCGGGGCGCACGACGCTTAAGGCCGGGTACCATCTGCAGATTGAAGAACGGATAAATGGCATGGCATGCGATGCCACGGTGATCGCACCCTGACAGGGTTACATTCGGACGCCGGTGATGCCGAACATCCGGATTGTGTCGATCACGTTCTGGATCTGCTGGTTCTGCTGCGCCTGTTGAAGGTTGGCGGCGGCGATCTGGGCATGCTCGGCCTGCGCGATCGCCTTGAGCTCCTCCTCTGTCCGCGTGTGTCGCTCGCTCCGGGTAAGCGTTCCTGCGGTGATCTCGTTGGTCATCTGCTCGTACAACGAGATTAGCTGCTCGTACATCGGAGCAAGCTTGGGGTTGGCCCTCTCATAGGTCCGCACGGCGCTGTAGGCACACTGATTCCATTGCAGCTCGTGCGCTGCGAGCGCGTGCTCGGGGATGTCGGTGGCGGTGCGCGGGCTATAGCTGTAAGTTTCGGTACATTGATGGAGCGCCGAATTCAGCGCCTCGCGGGCGCTGAGCAGCTCCACACTCTGCCTGGACGGCGGCGCGGGCGGCCCCGGCTGCGGGCCGGCACAGCCTGCGATGACTAAGCTCGCGCAGACCCGAAGAAGCGGCTTGGCGCGCATCGCAACATTTCTCCCTCTCGTATCGTCATTGCACCAATCGGCGAAAAAGCATTCACCCATTCCGGATGCTGCGCGGAAGACGAAGGGTATTCCGCAGTTTGGTATTCAGCTTAGGAGAGGATAACGCAATTTTGTCTGCACTCGCTATAGTCTTGGGCTCTCTCCGCCCCAGCTCACTGAAGGTCGCACTCAACACGGACCAGAACAGCAGCCTCACTTGGTGTCGAGAGCCCAGGCCGACGGACGATCGTGCTGCGCCAAACACCTTGACCGTGTTGTCGATCACACCATGATTTTGCGCCTCACATACGTCGTCGGCATCAACTGCACCATATGACCCAGGGCGCTGAGCTGGCGCGCCCAATAGTAGGCACTCGTGCATACATTCATGTCCAAGTGGCACGGTAGCAGGGTTCGGAAGAACCGGCTCAGATCTCAGCGGAAATCAACAGTCAGCCCGATTTTGCAAATAGGACATCACTCTTGCTACTATTCTCCATCCAGACAACAGCGTAAGCCAATTAACTAGGGCAGATGCCGCAGGCGTCGGATTTCCGTTCTTACAGAAAAGGCCTCACCCGATCGAGAGCTTGTCTTCGACGGATCTCACCCCGGCGGCCGACCACACGGCATTTTCGGCAGCCGTTCTTTCGGCCCAACCGCCCACCTTTCCCTCCAGCACAACCATTCCGCTATCGCGAACGACGACGCGAACGGTCGCGGCCTCGACTTCTGCATGGCGCCGGAGAGCATCCTCGATCTTGCGTTTGACGTCTCCCGGTTGAACCCGAGGCTCGATTTCAATAGAATTCGTGACACCCCGGACACCAGAGAGCTTTCGGACGTCGGCCTCGGCGTTTTGCTTCTGATAGTACCAGTCCATTGTGCTCCGCAATGTGACCCATCCGTCGATCCGTCGTGAACTGTGAGTTGCACAGCGCCACCTGGAACCACGGTATCCCACCCAAGCATGCTTACCGCCCGCTTGGCGATCTCATCATCCGACGTCTTCTCGTCCGCTGGGTGCCGGACTTCTACCTCGTCGGTGACCGCGAGAACGCCCTTAACGCGCTGCGCCACTGTCACGGCCGCCAGCTTCTCCGGATAGCTTTCAACGTAGCCGCTGAGCGTAACCACCCCTTTGTCCGCAACTGCTCCAATATGGGCCGCGTTGACACTGGGCTCATACTCGAGCTCGTCGAGTCCTTCCTGGCGAAGTTCTAGGTCGTCCATGGTCAATTCCTTCATCAACCGAAGACAGCAAAGTCGCCACCTGGCAGACCAAGCGCATTGACCTGGATCAACACGGGTGCCGTGGCGCAGAGTTGCGTCATTCAATCCCTGGGAGTTGCTTAAACCGTTCCGTGAGACATGACATAACATCGTCATTTCCGTCATGCTGACTGGCCTCATGCTCCCGCCGCTCTTCGACGATGGACTGACGCCGAGCGAGAACCTGCAACAGCTCTGAAGCAACTGCCGGCTTCCCCTGCAGCAGGCCCGCGAGATCCGACTTTGCAATTTCATATACCGCTGTGCGTGTGAGCGCCTTCACCTTGAATGGTGTTGCTGCGTCAGAGACCAGCTCAGCTTCCCCGAAAACGTCACCGGGGCTCAGCCGGACCACTTCGACTTCGACCGCGCTGGCCGGCTGGAAGGACTGCAGCGATTGTTTGCCTGTGTGCATGATCTCTTCCGTCTGGGCTGGACGCCAGCGGATATATCTCGCCATCTCGAAATCAATCGCCGACGCGTTGACAAGCGGGGTTCGGCTTGAAGCGCTGCCGGAGAGGGTCCAGTGCGATCCGAAACCGACCTCGCCGATGCGATTTCATGCGGCACTGCAGGAGCTGATGCGCAAGGAGGTAACGAAGATCAAGTGGCTTGTTCGCAGAGGCCAAGAAGCTCGGCTACAAAGGCTCGTTCGGACACATGGCCCGCTATGTTGCCCACGTGAGAAACATTGCCCGAGCTAATGGACCGCCTGCACCAGCCGAGCGGGTAGTCCGATCGCTACCATTAGATCCGGCGTCTGGCTCGCGCATCTCCCATGTCGTGGCTGCAACAATCTGCACGAAGCCGCGACCATTACTTACCGAGCGTAACGTTGGAATACTCACGATCCTGAAAGAGAAAGTGCCGGGCTATGCGGCGATACGCCAGTTGGCCGTCCGCTTTCAAAGCCTGCTGCGACACCATAACGAAACGAAGCTCGACAGGTGGCTCGACAACGCCAAGGACTGCGCC
>JASHVY010000140.1 GCA_030044345.1 Acetobacteraceae bacterium
ACCTGATCCGCCGGCATCATCTCGTTGAGCGCGTCATAGAGCGGGCGGAGATAGGGATCGACCTTCTCCTTCATATCCCCGGGCAGAAATCCGAGCCGCTCACCCGCTTCCACCGCCGGGCGCGAGAGCACGATCCGATCGACCCGTCCGCTCTGCAGCATCGCCACCGCCTGCGCGACGGCGAGATAGGTCTTGCCGGTGCCCGCCGGGCCGACCGCGAAGACCATCTCGGAATTGGCGAGCATCTCCATATAGGCCGCCTGGCCGAAGCTCTGCGCGGCGACGACGCTGCGCCGGGTGCGAATCGCCGGCAGGTCGGAGAGCGGCAGACGCGGGTTGGGTTCGTGCTCGGCAAAGCGAATCGCCGTCTCGAGCGCGCCGCGGCTCATCGGCTCGCCCTGCTCCAGCCGCCGGTAAAGGCCGGTCAGCGCCAGCTCGGCGGCGGCCACACGCTCCGGCTCTCCGCTCACCGCCATGCGATTGCCACGACAGGCAAGCCGAACCCCGAAGGCCTGCTCGAGCCGGACGAGGTGCCGGTCGTGCTCGCCGAGCAAGAGCGCGAGCAAGGCATTGTCGGAGAAATGGAGGGTCAGCGTTTTTCCTGCCGGCTGACCGGGGGACTGACCTGGGGGCTGGCCTGCAGGCCGGCCCTGGGGCTGGGCGAGGGCGGGGGCGAAGTTGCTCAAGCGGCGGCGTGCTCCTGTGGCTGAAGGGATGCGGCTGCGAGAGAATTGGGGTGGGCGGCGAGGATTCGCACGCTACGGATGCTGCCGAGCCATGCGTGCGGGGCATCCAGATGGACCGGCTGGAGATAGGGTGAACGCCCGACGAGCTGGCCGGGATGCCGCCCGGGGCCGGTGAAAAGCACCGGCAATTCGCGCCCGACCATTGTCTGGTTGAAGCGGCCCTGCTGCTCGCGAAGAAGTGCCTGTAGCGTGGCGAGCCGTGTTTTCTTCTCCTCCTCCGGGATCTGGCCGGGCGCGGCGGCGGCCGGCGTGCCGGGGCGGGGGGAATATTTGAAGCTGAAGGCCTGGGCGAAGCCGACCGCCCGCACGAGCGCGAGAGTGGCCGCGAAATCGGCCGCACTCTCGCCGGGATGGCCGACGATGAAGTCGGAGGAGAGGGCGATATCGGGCCGGGCCGCCCGCAGGCGCTCGACGATGCGGAGATAATCGGCGGCGCGATGGCGCCGGTTCATCCGGGTGAGCACGGCATCTGAGCCGGACTGCACCGGCAGATGCAGGAACGGCATCAGCGCCGGGATTTCCCCATGCGCCGCGATCAGCGCGTCCGTCATGTCGCGGGGATGGGAGGTGGTGTAGCGCAGCCGGAGAAGGCCCGGGATCTCGGCCAGCGCGCGAAGCAGCCGGGCGAGCGTCCAATCCTTGCCGTCCGGGCCGGCGCCACGCCAGGCATTGACGTTCTGGCCGAGCAGGGTGATCTCCCGCGCGCCCGAAGCGACGAGCTGCCGTGCCTCGGTGAGCACGGCAGCGGCGGGCCGGCTCTGCTCGGCGCCGCGCGTATAGGGCACGACGCAGAAGCTGCAGAATTTGTCGCAGCCTTCCTGGATCGCGAGGAAGGCGACCGGGCCGGTGGCACCGGCGCGCTGCTCGGGCAGGAAGTCGAATTTCGGCTCGGCCGGGAACTCGGTGTCGATCGCCGTGCCCTCCGCCTCGACACGCGCGAGCAAGGAAGGCAGCCGATGATAGGTCTGGGGTCCGAACACCAGATCGACGAAGGGCGCGCGGGCAAGAATCTCCGCCCCCGCGGCCTGGGCGACACAACCGGCCACAGCCAGCCTGAGGCGCCCGCCGGCGGCCGCCCGTGATTCTTTCAATCGCCTTAGCCGGCCAAGCTCGGAAAAGAGCTTTTCCGCGGCATGCTCGCGGATATGGCAGGTGTTGAGGATGATGAGATCAGCCTCGGCCGGACTTGCGGCCTGGCCATAGCCGGCCGTGGCGAGCACGTCGGTCATCCGGTCGCTGTCGTACACGTTCATCTGACAGCCCCAGGTGATGACATGCACACGAAGCGAGCCGGGCACGAATTCTGCCTTCCCGTTCGCCGCGGCGATCGGTGTCCTCCCCGCGCTCACGCCGCATCTCCCGCCCGGCACGGCCCGGCGGGATAAGGCGGGATCGGGGATGCTGCCACGCTGCGCAGCAAGGGCTCGGGTGCGACCTCCGGCTTTTGTGCGAAGTTTGGCAGATCGGGTGCGGGGCGTGTCAAGCGACCGTTTGGGGGCAGTGAGGTGGGCAAGGGGGCCGCAGGGCGGTTCTGGCGCAATGTTGCGGCGCCCTCCGCCACCACCTGCCAGAGCGCGCGCGCGAGCAGCTTGCGGTCCGGATAGGCGAGAGGGTCGAGCGGAGCGTGCAGCACCACGCTCGCTCTGAGACCGTGATGCTGGGCGAGCCGCCAGAAATGCGGGCCGATCTCCATGTCTCCGTACCAGGCAAAGAGCGGGCGCGTGCCAAGCAGGGCCGGCAGGCCGTCGAGCCGGTCATAGACGACGGAGACCGGCTGAAGGATCGGCGGACTCTCGGTCTCGGCAAGGGCGAAGAAGCTCGAACGGAAGGGCAGCACCCGCGCCCCGTCGGAGGTCGTTCCTTCGGGAAAGAGGATGAGATCGTCGCCTGCTTCCAGCCGCTCGCGGATGGCCGTGTTTTCGACCCCGGTCCGGCTCTTGCGGCGGCTGACGAAGATGGTCCGGCCGAGCCGGGCGATGGTGCGGATGAACGGCCAGGCGCCGACTTCGGCCTTGGCGATGAAGCAGGCTTCCAGCGTGCCGCCGAGCACCGGGATGTCGAGCCATGAGGAATGGTTGGAGACATAGACGACGCGGCGGCCGTTGCCGCGGGCCGAGACCCCGAGCACGCGCACCTTGAGGCCGATCAGCCGGTAGAAATTGCGCCAGTAGATGCGGGCGAAGACCACGCGCCCGCGCCCGGGCAGGGCGATCAGGACAGCCTGGATGGGCACCGAGACGAGGGTCCAGAGCACGACCACGAGCCCGCGCCCGATGACCCGCAGCCAGCGCCGGACGCGGCTGCGCCGCCCGCCGAGCGGGCGCACCGGGACGGCATGGCGCCAAGGGGTAAGAGCGGTCCGTTTCGACGCCACTTCCATGCCGCCCGATTAGCGCGCGGCGCGCCCGGGGACAATCGTGACAGTCACGAGGAAAACGCCACGGGCACTCGCGCTGCCCGCGTTGGGGTGACCCGTCGCTGCTTTCGTTTGGAGCCTCGCGGTCAGTCCGCAGCGAGCGCCATGCGGCTCGGCGCGAGGACCTTTGTCACGTAGTCCTCGACCGAGGCGGCGATCTCCCCGGCATGCTCGGCGAACACATGGTCGGCGCCGCGCAGCACCCGATAGTCGATCCGCACACCCTTCTGGGTGTTGAGCTTCTCGACCAGCTTCGCAACCGCGGGCTCGGGCACCAGATCGTCGGCATCTCCGTGCAGCATCAGCCCCCCACCCGGACAAGGGGCGAGGAAGCCGAAATCATAGTGATTGGCCGGCGGGGCGATGCTGATCCAGCCCGAGATCTCGGGCCGGCGCATCAGGAGCTGCATGCCGACGAAGGCGCCGAACGAATAGCCGGCGATCCAGAGACCGCCGGAGTTCGGGTTCACCATCTGCATCCAGTCGAGCGCGGCGGCGGCGTCGCTGATCTCGCCCACGCCGCCGTCATAGCGGCCCTGGCTGCGCCCCACTCCGCGAAAATTGAAGCGCATCACGGAGAAGCCGAGCTTCTGGAATGTCTGATAAAGCGTGAAGGTGACGCGATTGTTCATCGTTCCGCCGTGCAGCGGATGCGGATGCAAAACCAGCGCGAGCGGCGCGCCGCGATCGCGCGAATGATGATAGCGACCTTCGAGCCGGCCATCCGGGCCGGCGAACATCACCTCAGGCATGGCATTCTGACTTCCGTTTCCTGTGCCGGCCCGGCCCACGGGCAAACCGCGCAACCGCAGACGGACATCCCCGATCCGATTCAGCCCGGTGCGTCACCCCCCGGTGCATCACCCTACGCGTGCGGATCGGCGGACCCGGTGCCGCCGGACAGAAAGCAGATAGGAACAGGCCATGCTCTGGACATCCCCCGTCAAATGAATTCTTGACCATTTGGGTCGGGAAAAATAGCCTTTGCGACAGCAGCAATCGCCGCCGTCCAGCCTGATTGCTGCCTGCCTTGCCTCCTTTTGCTCCCGCCGATCCGTACGCGGCCCCGGTTGGGCTCGAAATCCAGGGCAGCGTCACTATAAGGTGGTGAGACGGGCTTTCATAACGGAAATGTCGCATGGCCTTCATGTTCCTGCGTGAGACCATTCGCGCGTATCGCGAACGCGATCCGGCCGCGCGCTCGAATCTCGAAGTTCTTCTCTGCTATCCTGGATTGCACGCGGTGCTCTGGCATCGGGTGGCGCAGGCACTTTGGCGATGGCGGCTTCATCTGTTGGGACGCTTCGTCTCGCATCTCAGCCGTTTCCTGACGGGCATTGAGATTCATCCGGCCGCCAGGCTCGGCCGCCGACTGGTGATCGATCATGGAATGGGCGTGGTGATCGGCGAGACCGCCGAGGTCGGCGATGATTGCTATCTCTACCATCAGGTGACATTGGGCGGGACATCCTCGGTCAAGGCAAAGCGGCACCCCACCATCGGCAACCGGGTGATCATCGGCGCCGGGGCGAAAATTCTGGGGCCGATCACGGTGGGTGATGATGTGCGGGTGGGTGCCAATGCCGTGGTGGTGCAGCCAGTGCCCGCCGGGACGACGGTGGTGGGTGTCCCGGCCCGGCCGGTCGATCGCCGGGTCGGGCGTGATGCCGTGCGCGGCGCCGCCTATGGCACGCCCTGCGACGGCGAGCTCGACCCCTTGCTCAAGGACGTGGAGAGCCTGCGCGCCGAGCTTTCCGAGGTGGAGGCGCGCGTGGCTCGGCTCGCGGCGCGCCGCCGCGAGCCGGCGGCCGAGTAAGGTTTTCCGGTGCAGATCACCGCACGCGGGCGCTATGCCGTCATGGCCATGGCCGACCTCGCCGGATGCGTCTGCCCACCGGAGGAATGTTGCCGCGCGGTGCGGCTGACCGAGATCGCCGAGCGGCAGGGGATCAGCCTCACCTTCCTCGAGCAGATCTTCTGCCGCCTGCGCCAGGCGGGCCTGGTCTCTGCGGTCCGTGGCCCGGGAGGCGGCTATCGTCTTGCCCGCCCGGCTGCCGAGATCCCGATCATCGAGATCCTTCGCGGTGCCGGCGAGCCGATCCGCACGACCCGCTGCAATCCGGACGGCGGACCCTGCATGAAGGCGCCCCCGGGCAGGCTTGTTGGCGGGCCCGAACGCGAACCGGGGGAGCGCTGCCAGACGCACGATCTCTGGGCGGCGCTCGGACGTGAAATCGAGAGGTTTCTCGCTTCGGTGACGCTCGCCGACGTGATCGGCGAGCGCCTCGCGGGGCCGGAAGCGGCGGCGGCATGACCTATCTCGACGCCAATGCCGCCGAGCCGCTCCGCCCGGCGGCCAGGGCCGCGATGATCGAAGCGCTCGGGCAGGTCGGCAACCCGTCCTCGGTGCATGGACCGGGCCGCGCCGCCCGCCGCATCCTCGAGGATGCAAGGGAGAGCCTCGCCGCGAGCTTCGGCGCCCGTCCCGCTGATCTCGTCTTCACCTCCGGCGGCACCGAGGCGGATGCGCTTGCGCTTCATGCCCTCTCCCCCGGCAGGCGGGCGATCATCGGCGCCACGGAGCACGATGCGGTTCGGGCCGCTGCTCCGGGGGCCGCGATCCTGCCGGTCGATTCGTCCGGCGTGGCGGACCTTGCGGCGCTCGAGGCACTGCTTGCCGAAGGCGAGCCCGCGCTCGTGGCGCTCATGCTCGCCAACAACGAGACGGGCGTGCTGCACCCGATCGTCGAGGCGGCCCGGCTCTGCCGCCGCTTCGGCGCCCTCCTTCATGTCGATGCCGTCCAGGCGGCCGGCCGCTTGGCCATCGATTTCGCCGCTCTCGGCGCGGCCAGCCTTGCCCTTTCCTCCCATAAGCTCGGAGGACCGGCTGGCGCCGGCGCCCTCCTTCTCGCGCCGGAGGCCGCAGAGCATTTCCGGCCGCTGATCGAAGGGGGCGGGCAGGAGCGCGGCCGCCGCGGCGGCACGCCCGCGCTTGCCGCGATTGCCGGGTTTGCCGCCGCCGCGCGGGAGGCACTGGCAGTCCCCTCCTCCGTGCTCGGTCCTTTGCGCGATGCTGCCGAGCGTGCGGCCCGGGCGGCGGGCGCGATCATTCTTGGCGTGGACGCCCCGCGATTGGACAATACGACCGCGCTTGCCCTGCCCGGCATCAAGGCCGAGACGCAGGTGATCGCGCTCGATCTCGCGGGCGTCGCCGTCTCCGCGGGGGCGGCTTGCAGCTCGGGCAAGGTCGCCGAGAGCCATGTGCTGCGGGCGATGGGTGCGGGCGTGCTGGCCGGCCAAGCGATCCGCGTCTCGCTGCCGTGGAACGCGACGGAAGAAGATGTGCAACGTTTCGCGACCGCCTATGCGGAGATGGCCGCCCGTCTTCTGCGCCGCGCCGCCTGATCCCAAATTCACGTCCATGCAGCGTCCGAACCGGCCGGTCTATCTCGACAATCAGGCGACCACGCCGTGCGACCCGCGGGTGCTCGAA
>JASHVY010000141.1 GCA_030044345.1 Acetobacteraceae bacterium
CTGCTGCGCCAGTATTTCCCCCAAGGATCGGACTTATCCGCCTACAGCCAGGATGATCTCGATGCCATCGCACTCAAACTGAATACCAGGCCACGAAAAACTCTTGGGTATCGCACTCCAGGTGCTACGCTCGCTCACGCCGTTGCGCTGACCGGTTGAACCCACCGGCTGTTCTTTCTTGAAAGAAAGAACCAAAGAACTTTTCTCCTTTCCTTCGGCGTGCCCGGCCGGAAAACGGAGAAAAGTCTTTTTGCTTCTTTTTCTTCAGAAAAAGAAGTCTCCTTCTTTCTGATCCTTTATCGAAGTGCACAAAATTTTCTAGATCAGCCGTTGAAAAGCCAGGTTGCGGCTTGGTTTTCCCTCAGGATTGGGGCCATAGATCGACAACATCCGAGCATGTTCGGGTGCCCAGTAGCGGCCAATTGCACCCGCGGGGACGCAAACCATGTCTCCGGGCCCCGCCTCGACCGTCACGCTGTCTGCCTCGATGAGCAAGCGACCCTCCAGGACATAGACATACTCGTCGTGGGGGTGATGGTCGGTCCAGGATTCTCCCGTCAGCTCCCATTCGCTGATTACGGGACCGGACCAACCACCCTCGATCGGACGAGTGATCCATCGATGCTTTGGCTCCCCCTCGCCGAGCAGTTCAGCCGTGGGATATTTGATAGGCTGCATTCGGCCCGTTCCTCCCTCTCTGCAAGGATGTCAAATCGATTCCGAATCATGGACGAGGTTATCATATGTGAATCGCTATAGCAGCAGATTACCTCGCCGGCTGAAGCATGAGGGAGACAGCCCAATGAGCGGCGAAACTGAGCGAGGGAGGAATGGAAGAGAACAGCGCAACCCGCGGGTCGCGGCGCTTTCGAAGGGAATGCGAAACGACAGCGACTATCGAACCGAGGAAACCCGTGCGCCGGCAGCGCGGCCACCCCGCTATGCTTCGATCGGATCTCGTCCTGGCGCCAGGGCAAGGGGGATCGAAACGGGCCGGATCGGTAGCGACTGCCATACTGAAAAAGGGGCCATTTCCAAATCGTAAAGAAGATGCACTATAAGGCGCCGCAAGCCAGTTTCAGGAAGCCAGGCGCCCCTATGGCCCTTCACGCTTTTCCCAGCCTCAGCCGCCGCCGTTTCCTGATCGGCGGCTCGGTGCTCGGCCTCGCCGCAGGCTTGCCGGGTCATCGGTTCGTTGATGTCGCGGCGGCCGAGGCCCCGCTTCCGGTCGTGCCCGGCGCAGCCTGGGACAAGCTGGCCGATAAGCTCGCCGGTCCTCTGCTGCGCAAGGGCGATCGGGCTTTCGCCCGTTTCGCCGCGCCCTTCAACCTTGCCTATGCGCAGGTCGAGCCCGGAGGCATTGCCGTTTGTTTCACCGCCGAGGATGTGAAGACCGCCATCGCCTGGGCGCGTGAGAACGAAGTGCCGCTGGTCGCCCGCTCAGGGGGCCATTCCTACGCCGGCTATTCCACCACCACCGGGCTCATGATCGACGTCTCCTCCATGCGCTGGGCCAACTGGAGTGGCGCGGACCTGCTGACCGTCGGCAGTGGTTCGCGCAACGGTGATCTCTATGCCTCGCTCAGGGCGCTCAACCGAACCACCACGCATGGGCGCTGCGCAACTGTCGGCATCGCCGGCTTCCTGCTCGGGGGTGGCATCGGCTTCAATATGCGCCGGTTCGGCATTGCCAGCGATCACCTGATCGCCAGCGACATCGTTCTCGCCGACGGCTCACTTCGAAGCATCTCCGCCGATAGAGACAGCGATCTGTTCTGGGCTTGCCGTGGCGGCGGCGGCGGCAATTTCGGTATCAATACCAGTTTCACGATTCGCACCTTTCCCGCGCAGCGGATCAGCGTGTTTCGCTACGACTGGCAGGGCACGAAGGAAGAGATCGTTGCCACCGCGGACATTCTGATGCAGACCCTGACGGGCGCACCGGGGGCCTTCGGTTCGCGTTTCTCCATGAGGCCGCCCAACCGCATGGCCGGGGGTGATAAGTTCACGCTCAATCTGATTGGCCAATACGGTGGGCCTACCACCTTCGTCACCCGTCTCATGCACGCGGCTGAGCACGCGGCCAACCTCTCGCACCATGAACTCTACGAGCTCGACTACTGGAACGGGCAAGATTTCCTCGTGGATCACGACGGCCCATTTCGCTTCCATGAACGGTCTCTGTTTCTAAGCAAGCCCTTGTCGCGTGACGATCTTGCCAAGGCCGCCGAATACCTCGCGCAGTGGAAGGGCACGAGGGACCCGAATCAACTGGCCGACCTGCGCTTTTTCCAGACCGGCGGACAGATCAACAAGATCGCCGCTCCCGCGACTGCTTTCGTGCATCGCGACAGCGTCTGGCTCATGGATATCGGCCTGCCATGGAGCGCCGACGATCCAGAGGAGGTGGTCAACCAGAACATCGCCTGGCAGAACGCATTCTATGAGGCGGTGCGCAGCTTCGGCAACGGCCATGCCTATCAAAATTTCATCGATCCGGCGCTCAAGGATTTTGCGGCCGCATATTACGGCGACAACCTCGGAGAGCTCATCCGCGTCAAGGCGAAATACGATCCCAACAGCATATTCCGTTTCCCCCAATCGATTCCATCGGCCGCGCCTTGAGAGCCTGTTTGAGAATGCGGCTTGCGGTGAGTCGGAAACGCCGCAGGTGCTGGTCCGGCGCGGCCTTCGAGAACAGGAGCGGAGCGGCCTTAGAGCGGGATGCGTTCGCTCATGCTCACATATCCCGCTCTCGGTTATTGTTTTATCGCGTGATTCGGACCTTCGGTGAGTCCACCTTCGGTCATCACGCTCTAGAAGATCAATATGGCTTCTGGCGGAGAGGCAATCCGCCAAAGCCCGAAGGGAAGTCACGAAATCGATCGCCAAACGAACCTGGCCGCGAGCACCCGAAGCGCAGAAAGACGCGCCGGACGACCACCACAGTCGCATTCTCAAACAGAGAAGACTCTTAGATATCGGTCGACTCAGAGATCATATGACGCTGAACACTACGCCGGACGATCTCAATCTTCTCGACCTCTCTGAGAACCGCTTGAAACTCATTGCTCCGAAGATGGGCCTCAAGTGCTTCCTGATCTCGCCAGAACTCGCTCATGCGGATTACATTTGGATCGAGCCCGTCTGTCGCGAAGGAATAAGATATGCAGCGCCGGCGGGGGGGGGAGAGGATGGCCCCGCTATAAGGCGGTCCTGGAAAGCTCGCCACTCGTCCGAAAGCAGCCTGGCCCTGACAGAAGCCGGGTTGATTTTCTCTGGCCCCTCCTGGCGCTTGAAGCAGGCCGGAGCGAAGGCGAGACCCGGCAAAAGCCAGGGACCCTTAGAGTGGGATGAGATCGCTCGCGCCTGGCGCGCTTGGGCACGGTAAAAACATGGCGGGGCTGAATTTTGAGCAAACTGTCTCAAAAATCTGGTGGGTTGCTTTCAGAAAAATCCGATCAATACAGGGAATTTACGGGGGGTCAAGCTCTGAGCCTTTGCAGGACTGAGGCCGAAATCGCAGGGCGCATCAACCCCCGCCGCCAGTGCCATTGACGAGGCGAAGCGTGTGGTCCCCAGGCGAAACGTATGTGCCGCCAGCCCCGTATTGCGGCGACAGCCGAACGCCGTCCTGGTAGTAAAGCCCCGTTTCCGGGCTCGGATCACCACCATCGCCGGCAATAGAGGCACAGCCCATCAAAGGTGCGACGAACAGAGTAACGGCAAGCGCCGTTCGGATGGATTTTTTCATAAGGCAATTCCCCATTGGCTTGAATTTGATCAGCGGCGTCCGCGTATGCGAGACGAACCTGGCGCCGATCTTCATCAGCCGCTCGCACGGTCAGCGAACACTGCTTGACCATGCCGAGCTCGAGCTGACGATATTCTTATCAGATTCAGCCGGCTCTGGACATTACACTTTCGTCTGTCGATGAAATACGAATCGATAGGGGTGAACATACCTTTGAACATGTTTCAAACGCTATGGTGGCAAATACCGGGATATAGAAAAAGAGAAGCCTCACACACCATTCCCAAAAACGATTTCGGTCCAAAATTTTCGCAAGGTATCTTGCTAAGATATTGGTTTTATTTATATTCTCCATTGCTCCAAGCGGGTAGGCGACCACAGGCTCGCAATATCCTGCGGTCATGCCAGCGTCATATAGTTGCTAAATCGTAATGAAAAGGAAAGGCGACCTCAGGCGAGCGGGCGCGAGGAAGAGCACGGGCGGCGTGAGAGAATCCAGAAGCTTGGTTCGCTTACCAATGCGGGAAACCGTCTCGAAACAGAAACACTCTGCAAGCAAACAGACCCCGCTGCGCCGTGGCTTTGTTTGTTGATAAAGTTGGCGTTCTTTGGCTGACGACTGACGCGATGCCCTCTTGCATCGGCGCAGAGGGTTCCACACACTGGCCGGGCGGTGGCGTGAAGGAGCGGGGGCAATGAACCAGCGAGACGGCGAGCCTGAGCAACCCGAAGGCGTCGGCCGCCGTGCCGTGCTGGGGGCCGGTCTTGGCGTTGGTCTGAGCACCGCAAGTCTCGCCGCGATGCCAGGAAGCGCGGAGGGCCAGCCGCTCGCTGCGGCACCGCCTGCGGGCTCAGCGGCACCGTTTCCGGCGAGCCGCAACGGACCGCTCGACCGGCCGTACAACGTGGTGCTCATCATGACCGACGAGGAGGCGTATCACCTACGTCCCGCCGAAGGCTTTGCCACGCCGGCGCGCGCCGAATTGCAGCGGCGCGGCACCACCTTCCTTAACCACTACATTGGCTCGGCGATGTGCACGCCATCGCGCGGCGTCATATTCTCCGGCCAGCCGCCGCAGGTGAACGGTGTCTTCGACCAGATGGAAACGGGCTACGTGCCGAGCCTGAGGACCGACCGGCCGAGCATGGGCACCATCTTCCGCCAGCTCGGCTACCGCACCGCCTATTTCGGCAAGTTCGAGCTGCGCCGCAGCATCATCGTGCCCAAACGCAGCGTGAACTACAGCGACGCGCTTGCAGCCTACGGCTTCGAGGGCTTCGAATCCGACGGCGACAAGGTAGGCGCCCCCGACCAGGGCTACGATACTGACATCTACTCGGCGGGCGAAGCGGTGCGCTGGCTACGCACGCACGGCCAGGCGCTGAACCGGCAAGGCATTCCCTGGCTCCTGGTCGTGAGCTTCATCTCGCCCCACGACATCATGTACGCCGACGTCAACCAACCCGGCGAGACCGTGCAGAAATCGCTGGCAGGTGCCAGGCTCACCCGGCCGCCCGCCAATGCTGGCTTTGCCACGCGTTGGAAGTTCCCGCCCTCTCCCAGCGCGCTGGAGCCGCTGGACAAGCCCGGTCGACCGCGGGCACAGCTTGCTTACAACATCGGCTGGTCCGCGTGGCTCGGCGAGATCCCGACAGACGCCACGGCCATGTGGGATGACTATTATAACCTCTATCTCAACCTGATCCGCGACAACGATCGCACCATGCAAGGCGTGCTCGATGCCATCTCAGCGCTCGACCTCTGGCCTTCGACCGCGGTCGTGCGCACCGCCGACCATGGCGAGCTCGGCGGCTCGCACGGTGGGCTCCGCGGCAAGGGTCCGCTTCCCTACGAGCAGGAAACCCATGTGCCGATGGTCGTGGTCCATCCGGAATATCCCGGCGGCCGTACCTGCAAGGCGGTGACGAGCCACATCGACCTCGTGCCGACGCTCGCCGGCCTCACCAAAACCGATACGCTGCTCCGCACCGCCGCACTCGCAGGCTTGCCCGGCCGCGACTTCACGTCGCTGCTGAAGGCTCCCGAGCAGGCGTCCCTCACGGAGATCCGCCCCGGTGTACTGTTCAATTATGTCGGGTTGTGGACCGTCGATGCGTCCTACATGTCACTGACTGCCCGAAACCTCAGCGAGGCCCGATACGTGCCGCCCTTCAGCGAGCTGCGGCCGGAGA
>JASHVY010000142.1 GCA_030044345.1 Acetobacteraceae bacterium
CGGAAGAATTCGATTTTTCGCGCTTCTCGCGCTCGCCCGCGCGTTTCGATATGCGGCAGCTTCTCGCGCTCAATCGCCAGGTGTTGCAACATCTTCCCTTTGCGGTGGTGGCTGAGCGGCTGCCCGCGGGGGCGAGCGAGGCATTCTGGCTTGCGGTGCGCGGCAATCTCGACCTTTTGAGCGAGGCGCAGCTTTGGTGGGAGGTGGTCGCGGGTGAGATCGCGCCGCCGGTATTGGAAGACGAGAAGGATTTCTTGCGCGAAGCAAGCGCATTGCTGCCGCCCGAGCCCTGGGATGAGAGCACCTTCGGCACCTATGCCAAGGCGCTCACCGCTGCGACGGGTCGGCGCGGGCGCGCGCTTTTCCATCCGCTCCGGCTTGCGTTCACCGGCGAGGAGAGCGGGCCGGAGCTCGCCCGCCTTCTGCCCTTGATGGGAAGCGCGCGCGTGCGCGAGCGGCTTCGCCTGGCATCGGGGACGGATCGGTGATGAGAGAATAGCGCGCACGCGGGGTGGAACGAAATCGCTCCGGCTTGTGGCGTTGCGCATGGCCGAGGCGGCCATGGAAGAAACCATTCCGGTGATCTTGCGCTGCGGCATTGTCATCGAACTGTCGCGCTGATGTCATGCTGTTTTTATCGTCGAAGCCTAGAGCGGGATGAAATCGCTCGTGCTCACTCATCCCGCTCTCGGTCATTGTTTTCTCGCGTGATTCAGACCTCCGGTGATCCCACCTTCGGTCATCACGCTCTAACAGGCTGGGAGGGCCAACACAGGGGACAGGGTTGGATCAGACGACGCCGCTGCCGCTGATGGCGTCCCTGCCGGCCGGTGCGGTTCGGCGGCGGGGTCGTACGGCGCGGCAGCGGAGCATGCTGGCGGCTTTCCTGTTGCTTGCGCCATCGGCACTCTTTCTCGCCGCCTTCACCTACTGGCCCGTGATCGAAGTGCTGGTGCGGTCCTTCATCGACCAGCAATATGGCCAGACCGCGCGGCTCGGGCTTGGGAATTACGCGCGACTCTTTGCCGATCCGCATTTCCGGCAGGCGGCGTGGAACAATATTGTCTATGCGGTCGGGACGATCGTGCCGAGCCTGGTGCTCGCTTTGCTGTTCGCGCTCGGCTTGCGCGAGAACCGGCGCTTCACCGCTTTTCTCCGGACGCTGCTGGTGCTGCCGATGATGATCCCGCTGGTGGCGGCATCGGCGCTCTTCATCTTCCTGTTCCTGCCGGGCGAGGGCCTGATCGACCATTACCTCGCTTTTCTCGGTGCCGGGCAGATCAACTGGCTCGGCGATCCGTCATTGGCGATGCCTTCGATCATCGCCATCACGGTGTGGAAAAACGCTGGCTATTACATGTTGTTTTTCCTCGCCGGGTTGGCCGGAATTCCGGATGAGCTGGGCGAGGCGGCGACGCTCGAAGGGGCGGGTCCGATCCGGAGATTCCGGCACGTCACCTGGCCGCTGCTCGGCCCGACGCTCGCTTTCGTGCTGGTGATCGCGCTCCTCAATGTGATGACGCAGGTGGATCATATCGTGGTGATGACCGACGGCGGGCCGTCGGACTCCACCAATGTCCTTCTCTTTTACATCTATCAGCAGGCGCACCAGAACAATGATGCGGGGCTTGCCGCCGCGGCGACGGTGGTGAGCGTTGCTGTTTTGTTTGTGATTTCGGCGGGATCACTCCGCGCGCTCGAGCGGGGGATTCATTATGAATCCTAAGCGGGGACGTCAGGCCAAGATTTTCATCATGCTGGTGTTGACGGCGGCCGCCTTGCTATGGGCGATTCCCTTCGCCTGGATGCTGGTGGCAAGCCTTCGCCCGGAAAGCGCGAGCGCTGCCGAGATCGCCTCGCTCATCCCTTCGGGGGCCATCGGGTTCGGTAATTTTCGCGAGGCCTGGAGCGAGGGGACTTTTCCGCTTTGGTACTTCAACACGTTCCTGATGTGCGCGGGAATTCTCGCGGTGCAGTGCGTCACCGTGAGTGCCGCGGGTTATGCCTTCGCTCGCCTCGATTTTCCCGGCCGTACATGGATCTTCTACCTCTTTCTGCTGCAGCTCATGCTCGTGCCGCCGATCCTGATCGTGCCGAATCTGACGACGATCGTCTCGCTCGGCCTCTATGACCGGTTGCCCGGCGTGATGGCGCCCTATTTCGCCTCCGCCTTCGGCACCTTCCTGATGCGCCAGACCTTCCGTTCCATCCCGCGCGATTATGAGGATGCGGCGATGCTGGATGGGGCGAGATTGCCGCAGGTGATCTGGCATGTGCTGCTGCCTCTGGCGCGACCGGGTCTCGCCGCCTTCGCGATCGTCTCGGTCAGCTATCACTGGAACGAGTTTCTCTGGCCGCTGATCGCGCTTTCCTCGCCGGCCAATCAGGTGCTCACGGTCGGCCTCGCCTCCTTCACCTCGGGAGCGGAGAGCGCCACGGAATGGGGCGTGATCGCGGCGGGAACGCTGCTGGTCGCCGCGCCGCTGATTCTGATCTTCGTCGTCTTTCAGCGGCGCATCGTCTCGAGCTTCGTCTTCACGGGCATCAAGTAAGGAGGTTCATCATGCTGAGACCATGGCGCGCCGCGCTCGCGGCAGCGGCGGGAATGCTCATCTCCGCGGGTGCGGCGCGCGCCGCCACCACCGACATCGATCTTTATTTCCCGGTGCCGGTGCAGGGCAAGCTGGTGATCGAGATCCGCCAGTTGATTGCCGAATTCGATAAGGGACATCCGGATATCCATGTCACTTCGGTTTATACCGGCAGCTATGACGACACCAATCTCAAGACCGCAGCCGCGATCAAGGCGGGGAACCCGCCGGCTGCGGTCATCATGAGCGCCAATTTCGTGCGTTCGTACGAGATCAATCACTTGGCCATCTCGCTCGATCCGCTGATCGAGAGGGACGGCATGACACCGAAGAGCTTCATGGCGGAGTTCTGGCCGGCGCTCGCCGACAATGCCGTGATCGACGGCCATGTGTATGGCGTTCCATTCCAGAACTCGACCCCGCTGCTCTATTATAGCGTCGATGCGTTCAAGTCGGCCGGGCTCGATCCCAACCATCCGCCCGTGACGTGGCGGGACTTCATCGCGGATGCCAAGAAGCTCACGGTGGTGAAGAACGGCACGGTCGAGCGCTATGCGTTCGAGATGCCGGGCACTTACGACTA
>JASHVY010000143.1 GCA_030044345.1 Acetobacteraceae bacterium
CGACCAGCCGGTGCGCTTCGCCACGGCCGCCAATTGGTTCTTATAGCCTGTCGCCGTCGATTTGTGGTGATGCGCCGCCTTCAGCCGATGGGCGATGGCGTAGGGATAGACCTCGATGATTTCCGCGCCGGTTCGGGCGCGGAGCTCGGCGAAGAGATGAAAGCCGTAGAGCATCCAGATCTTGTTGGCGTACGGCAGATGCGCGAGATCGCCGGCCTGATCGAGATGATTTCGGCAGAGTGCAACGATCTCCGCCCATTTCTTGCGAGAGGGTGTCTGGAACACCGAAAGCCCCGCGCGGCGGAGCGCAATCTCGCAGGTGCGCGGCCCTGCGACGGGAGGGGCCGCCGGCGCATCGATCGCGATGCATTCGAGGCGCCAGCTTTTGCGCTCGCAGATCTCCAGAATGGCCGCTGCGACCTGCCGGGCGGCAGCGGCGAAGGGCGCCTCGTTTCTGATCTCTCCATTGCCGGGGCCACGCGGGATTCGCTCTGCGCCCGCCGGCGGAATGGAGAGCGGAACCACCCGCCCTTCCGAAATCTCCGCAAAGCAGATCGGCAGTGTCTTGTTCGTTCCGCAAGCCACATCGATGCCGCAGCAGACTGGGCGCGGGACGGACGAAGCGGCGGAATCTCCGCGCTCAGACGTCGAGATTGGCGACTTTCAGCGCATTGGTCGTGATGAATTCGCGCCGCGGCTCGACGACATCGCCCATCAGGGTCGAGAAGACCTGCGCGGCATCCTCGGCGTCACCGACCTTCACCTGCAGCAGCGTGCGGACGGAAGGATCGAGCGTCGTCTTCCAGAGCTGGTCGGGGTTCATCTCGCCCAGGCCCTTGAAGCGCTGAATGGCGAGGCCCTTGCGGCCCTGCGCGAGAATGCGCTCGAAGGCGCTCGCGGGGCCGCCAACCTCCTCCGCGCGCCCATCGAGCGTGAGCGTCGCGGGGCGCGTGAATTTTTGCGCAAGCACCTCGAGACGCTCGGCGAGCCAGCGTGCCTCGGCGCTGCGCAGGCTCGCGCCGTCCAGCCCATATTGCTCGGTCACGCCACGCACCGTGCGGGTCATGACCAGGCGCCCGGACTCGAAAGCGACCCTCCAACCGCGCTCGGTCGGCAGGGCGAGTGCATCGAGGCGCCTTGCAAGCTCTTCTGCCGCCGCCGTGGCGCGAGCGGGATCCGGCGTCAGCGCGCCGGCGATGGCCGCCTGCTCGAGCACGG
Source organism: Acetobacteraceae bacterium (assembly GCA_030044345.1). Lineage (GTDB taxonomy): Bacteria > Pseudomonadota > Alphaproteobacteria > Acetobacterales > Acetobacteraceae > JAKAWQ01. The sequence goes on from JASHVY010000143.1 coordinate 1,219, forward strand.
AGACCGGAGCCTCCGCCGAGAGAAGCCTGAGGCGGAGGCTCGCCTCGCGGAGGAAGCCTGCCTCGGCCACCAGCTCGGTCCCCGAAAGGTCCGTCCCGTCCGCATAGACGAGACGCGCTTCGGAAAGCGCCTTGGCCAGGAGAAAATCCTCGAGGCCATGATCGTTCTTGAGATAGCGCTCCTCGGAGCCGCGCTTGGCGCGGTAAAGGGGCGGCTGGGCGATGAAGAGATGACCGCGCTCCACCAGTTCGGGCATCTGGCGGAAGAAGAAGGTGAGCAGGAGCGTGCGGATGTGCGAGCCGTCCACGTCCGCGTCCGTCATGATGACGATGCGGTGGTAGCGCAGCTTGGCGATGTCGAAGCCGCCCTGCTCGGGCTCCGCGCGGCCGATGCCGGTGCCGAGCGCGGTGACGAGCGTGCCGATCTCAGCCGAGCCGAGCATGCGGTCGAAGCGGGCACGCTCGACATTGAGGATTTTGCCCCGGAGCGGCAGGATCGCCTGGAAGCGCCGATCGCGCGCCTGCTTGGCGGACCCGCCGGCCGAATCGCCCTCGACGATGAAGATCTCGCTCCTTCCCGGATCACGCTCCTGGCAATCCGCGAGCTTGCCCGGAAGTGTCGAGATATCGAGCACACCCTTGCGGCGGGTCAGCTCCCGCGCCTTGCGCGCGGCCTCGCGGGCGGAGGCGGCATCCATCACCTTCTGGATGATCGCCCGCGCCTCCTTCGGGTGCGTCTCGAACCAATGGCCAAGCCCGTCGGCCACGGCCGCCTGCACGATCGGCTGGACCTCGGAGCTGACGAGCTTGTCCTTCGTCTGCGAGGAGAATTTCGGGTCGGGAACCTTGACCGAGAGGACGGCGGTGAGCCCCTCGCGCATATCTTCCCCGACCAGGGCAAGCCCTTCCTTCTTGCCCATCCCCTCGGCATAGCGGCTGACGACGCGCGTCAGCGCGCTGCGGAAGCCCGCGAGATGGGTGCCGCCGTCGCGCTGGGGGATGTTGTTGGTGAAGCAGAGCATCGTCTCGTGGTAGCTGTCGTTCCAGGAGAGCGCGAGCTCGACACGGATGCCCTGCTCGTCGGCGGCGATGCTGATCGGGGGCGCGAAGGCGGGGTTCTTGGCGCGGTCGAGCCAGGCTGCGAAGGCGACGAGGCCGCCCTCGTAGCAGAAGGAGGCCTCGACCGCGGGCGCGTGGCGCTCGTCGCGAAGCGTGACGGCGACGCCGGAATTGAGGAAGGCGAGCTCGCGCAGGCGCCGTTCGAGCACGGCGAAATCGAAATCGGTGCGGGTGAAGATCGCAGGATTTGGCTTGAAGGTGACCTCGGTGCCGGAGGGCTCCGAGGAAGGCCCGACGATCGCGAGCGGCGCCTCCGCATCGCCGCCCGCGAAGCGGATGCGGTGCTCCTTGCCCTCGCGCCAGATGCGCACCTCCATCCACTCGGAGAGCGCGTTGACGACGGCGGCGCCGAGGCCGTGCAGGCCGCCCGAGACCTTGTAGGCGTTCTGGTTGAACTTGCCGCCGGCGTG
>JASHVY010000144.1 GCA_030044345.1 Acetobacteraceae bacterium
GTCATCGCCGCCCTGGAGCAGGACATTGTCCTCGGGCAGCTCCATCCCCGCGAGAGGCTGGTCGAGGACGACCTGATGCGCCGCTTCGCGGTGAAACGCCATGTGATCCGCCAGGCCCTCGCGGGTCTCGAACGGATGGGCGTGGTCGAGCGCGTTCCCAATCGCGGCGCCATGGTCCGCGCCTATGCGGCGGAAGATATTCAGCAGCTCTATGTGGTCCGTGATCTGTTGGAGACGGAGGCCGCCCGCCTTGTGCCGATGCCGATGGCCAAGGCCGATCTCGACGACCTCAGGCGCATTCAGGTTGTGCACGACAAGGCGGTCGCAAGCGGGGATCTCGGCCTCGTATTTCGTTCCAACGTGGAATTCCACGAGCATCTGTTCGCCAAGACCGGCAACCGCTACCTCGCCGAGGCCATCCGGCAGTTTGCGCTCAGAACCCATGGCATCCGGTTCTACTGCCTGACCTATCCCGGCTATCTCGAGCAATCGCGGCGGGAGCATTGGCTGATGATCGAGGCGATCGAGGCGCGCGATGTGGCGAGCCTCGTGCGGCTGTGCAGTCAGCATCTGCTCGCATCCCGGCGCTGCTACGAGATGGCCGCCGGCATCCGCGCCGCCGACGTGCCGGCCGATGCCGAGCCTGGGCGAGACTGATCCGGCAAGGTCGCAACGATGTCTCTCTCCCCGGATGCATGTAACGAACGCGCCAACATCGATCGCTGCGGAGAGCTTCCCATGACACGAATAGCGCTGATCCATGCCGTGCAGGCCGCTGTGCAACCCATCGAGGATGCTTTCAAGGCTCTGTGGCCCGAGGTCCGGCGAACCAATCTGCTCGATGATTCGCTCGCGCCCGATCGTGAGGCCGCGGGCGGACTGACCCCGGAACTGTCGCAACGGATGGTATCGCTTGCTTCCTACGCGGCGGGAACGGGAGCGGATGGTGTTCTGTTCACCTGTTCGGCGTTCGGCGCAGGGATCGAAGCCGCGGCACGCGCCCTGCCGATCCCTGTCCTGAAACCCAACGAGGCCATGTTCGAGGCCGCCCTGGATATCGGGGGCCGGATCGGCATGCTTGCAACCTTCGCGCCCGCGGTCGCTTCGATGGAGGAGGAATTCCGGGATCTCGCGCGCCAACGGGGATCGGCCGCGACACTCGAAACTTTCGTGGCGCCCGGTGCGCGCGCAGCGCTCGCGGCTGGTGACCTTGCCGGGCACAATCGCCTGATCGCCGACGCGGCGTCCAAGCTCGATCATTGCAGCACGATTCTGCTCGCGCATTTTTCCATGGCGATCGCCAAGGACGCGGTCGGCGCGCGGTCTGATCGTGTCATCTTGTCGGCGCCGGACAGCGCGGTCGCCAAACTGAAGTCCGCCATCGAGCCACATGGCGGCCTGCGCGGCTGAGGTCAGGGATCTGCCGGCCGGCCGCATGATCCACGTTCTTGCGACCGTTGTCGGACCGTGAAGAGGTAAATTGCTCAGGACGCTCCTAATGCACCTTCACGACGACCTTGATCGCGTCCTCGATCCGCTCGCGCGCGTATTTGATTGCCGTCGGCAGCTCACGAAGAGAGAAAGTATGCGTGTGGATCAGGCTGGCATCGAAGCGTTTCTGCTTCATGAGCGCCGCGGCGCGGTGGGTCGCGCTTTTGCCCTCACCACGGATGCCGAACACATAGATGTTGTTGCGCACGATATAGGCGAGATCGACCGACACCGGCTCATGCGGGAAGGCGGCGAGGCAGATCCGTCCGCCCCGCGTGACCATCCGCGCCGCCTCGTCGAGCGCCGCCGCAGCACCCGAGCATTCGAGCACGTACTGCACGCCCTTGCCGCCGGTGATGCGGCTCACGGCCGCGACCGGGTCTTCGTTTCTGATGTTCACCACCGCGTCGGCGCCGAGCGTGCGGCCGATCTCCAGCCTTCGATCGCGCGTGCCGGTGAGAATGACGGGATCGGCGCCGAGCGCCTTGGCAATCGCCACTCCCATCAGCCCGATCGGCCCCGGGCCCGTGACCACCACCCCCTCGCTCGCGATCAGCCCGCCCAGCACATCGAGCCCGTACATCGCGGTGCCGGCAGTGACGATCAGGGTCGCCTCCTCGTCCGGCATTTCGTCGGGCACGTGCACCAGGGTGTTGACGTTGTTGACCGCGTACTCGGCAAAGCCTCCATCGGTCGTGAAGCCGTTGGCGCGATGGCCCTTTGAGGGGAAGCCGTAATTGAGGCAGGAGGTGTACATGCCTTCCCGGCACCGTGGGCAGCGGCCGCAGCCGGCGTGAATCTCGACGGCAATGCGGTCGCCGATCCGGAACTCGTCGACCGACGGGCCGAGCTTCACGATCGTGCCCATATATTCATGACCGATGGTAAATTGTTTGTTGAAGGGAGGCCGGCCTTCGACCATCGCCGGAAGGCCGTGCTTAATGATCTCGAGGTCGGTGGCGCAGATCGCCACCGCGTCGACCCGGACCAGCACTTCGCATCGTCCGGGATCGGGCACCGGCTTCTCGATCAGCGCGAGCTCATCGGGACCACCGAGCACCCAGGCCCGCATGGTCGGCGGGATTTCGAACGCGTCGCCGCGGATTGCGGTGGCTGCGAACATGGATCGACACTCCGTTCAGAGATCGGCACCACGGATTGGAGCATGTTCCGTCTGACTGAACACGCTCTGGCAGACTGTGGGATTCACGAGCGGCATTGAATATATCAGAATCCGGGCATAACGACCTATATTCCGTTTGACTGTTCTTCGGCGTGCAATTTTGACTCCCGCGCTGGCGCTGGTCGACGCGTTTGCGGCTACGACCCTCCTCGAGGATTGCGGGCGCGACAAGGAAACGGTCATTGCCTGCGCCCCCGAGGCGCTCCCCGCCGGCTATGAGGGGCGGCGCAATTGAACTCCGGTCTGCAGCGCCCTACCACTCCGTTTCCGTGTCGGAGGATCCGCAAGCCATGGCAAACGTCCGGTGGCAACACTTCTTTGCCGGCGGGGTCTACACGGGCGCCCCTGACGCACAGGTCATGCGCGGGCAGATGCACGTGGAGATGCTGACCCCTGACGAGGTCCGCCATCCCTGGCCGTTGGTATTCATCCATGGCGCGGCACAGACCGCAACGGGATGGGTCACCACACCGGATGGACGCCAGGGCTGGGCACCGTGGTTTGCCGAACGCGGCTGGAAGGTCTGCATAGTGGATCAGCCGGCGCGCGGCCGTTCGGCTTGGCAGCCGGGCCTCGATGGCGCCTTGACGACAATATCGGTCGGCCTGATCGAAAATCTTTTCACCGCACCCGAGGATAGTCCCGGCTGGCCGCAAGCCAAACTCCACACCCAGTGGCCCGGCGGTCCCCGCAAGGGACATGCAGGCGATCCGGTCTTCGACCAGTTCTACGCGAGCCAGGTCGCCTCGCTGGCCAATCCGGAAAGCGAGAAACTCATGCAGGCGGCGGGCGCCGCGCTGCTCGACCGCATCGGTCCCGCCGTGTTGATCACGCACTCACAGGCGGGGTTGTTCGGCTGGTTGATCGCCGACGCGCGGCCCGGCCTGGTCAAGGGCATCGTGGCGCTGGAGCCGGCCGGACCGCCCTACAAGGATGCGCTGTTCCATAGCGGCTGTGATCGGGATTCAGGCCTGACCAGCCTGAAGCTGACCTACGATCCGCCGGTCACCCCGGAAGCGCCGTTGGAGTTTGAACAGCAGAGCGTCGCCGACGCGCCAGACCTTTCACCGTGCTGGTTTCAGAAGGGCGAGGCACGACGGCTGGTCAACCTCGTCGGGGTGCCGATGACAGTGGTCACGTCGGAGGCCTCCTATCATGCGGTGTTCGACCACTGCACGGCGCGCTATCTGCATCAGGCCGGCGTCGAAGCTGAATTCATCCGGCTGGCGGATCGGGGCATCCATGGCAACGGCCACATGATGATGCTGGAAAAGAACAGTCTCGACATCGCGTCCCTCGTCGAGGAATGGCTGATTGGCAATATCGGGCCGACGGGAGACGCGGCATGATCCTCGATCGGCAGGTGCCGCTCGCTGCACCGGATCACCCTTCGGCACATCCGGAAGCGGGCAGACCGCGTTCCACCCACGTCGGCTGTTGCGCCCGCCCGCGAGCACGACCGTCGATGGGATTCATAATACCCTCGAGAGCGGGATGCGTTCGCTCGTGCTCACGTATCCCGCTCTCGCCATTTGTTTTCTCGCGTGATTCAGACCTACGGTTACTCCACCTTCGGTCATCACGCTCGAGAACGGGATGCGTTCGCTCGTGCTCACGCATCCCGCTCTCGCCATTTGTTTTCTCGCGTGATTCAGACCTACGGTTACTCCACCTCCGGTCATCACGCTCGAGAACGGGATGCGTTCGCTTGCGCTCACGCATCCCGCTCTCGCCATTTGTTTTCTCGCGTGATTCAGACCTACGGTTACTCCACCTTCGGTCATCACGCTCGAGAGCGGGATGCGTTCGCTCGTGCTCACGTATCCCGCTCTCGCCATTTGTTTTCTCGCGTGATTCAGACCTACGGTTACTCCACCTTCGGTCATCACGCTCGAGA
>JASHVY010000013.1 GCA_030044345.1 Acetobacteraceae bacterium
ATCCGCCGGCCAGCGCTTGGCCGGCCGGTGCGCGGCCGCGCCGGGGACGAGCAGCGCATAGGGGCTCGGCAGGTCGAAAGGGTTCGGTCCGGCTGCCAGCCAGCCGAGATCGGGGGACGGGAAATCGCGGATCCCCGCCATCGCAAGTTGCTCGCGCTGCCGCTCGAGCGTGTGCATCCGGCTGCGCGCCGGATTGGCGTGCGGATGGGAAGCGCCATGCGCGATCCCCGACCAGGGCGGCCGGCCGGCAAGGCGGAAATAATAGGCCGAGCGGGAGGAGGTCTGAAGGTCATAGACGAAATCGAAGCCGCGCAGACGGCGCGCGAGACGCCAATGCTGCCCGAAATGCCAGAAAGGCAGGCGGGGATCGGTCTCCACCCGGTTGAACCAGGGCGCGCGCGTGGCGAGCGTGGCGAACGGCGTCGTCGTCAGAAGCGTGATCCGGGCGCCCGGATGGGCGGCGCGGATGGCGGCGAAGGAGCCGAATGCGAGGATGAAATCGCCGAGCGCGCCGAGCTTGATGATCAGGATGCGCATCGAGGGGATGGCCTCGGGACGACCTCGGGGAATGGCCGGGCTATAGCACGGGGCATGATGATGAGGAGGCTTGGATGGAAGAGCGCGGCCGGCTGGATCGGGGGGATGGGGTGGAGCTGGCATGGATCCGTAGGCGCGGCCGCGAGCCGATGGTCGTGTTCCTGCCGGGCTTCCGCAGCGAGATGCAGGGGGAGAAGGGCACGCATCTCGCCGCTTTCTGCGCCGGCCACGGATTTGCGATGCTCCGGCTCGACTATTCGGGCCATGGCGCGAGCGGCGGCGCCTTTGCCGAAGGCTCGATCGGGCGCTGGGCGGAGGACGCGCTCGCGGTGATCGATCGCGAGGCGGGGCGAAGGCTGGTGCTGGTCGGCTCGTCGATGGGCGGCTGGATCGCGCTGCTCATCGCCCTGCGCCGGCCCGAGCGGATCGCCGGCCTGCTCGGGATCGCCGCGGCGCCCGACTTCACGGAGACCCTGATGTGGCAGGCCATGACGCCGGAGGAGCAGGCCCGGCTTCTCGCGGAGGGCTCCCTCACTGCGCCGAGCGAATATGGCGAGCCGATTCTGATCACGCGCGGCCTGATCGAGGACGGCAGGCGCCATCTCCTGCTCGATGGCCCGATCCCGATTTCCTGTCCGGTCCGCCTGCTGCACGGGCAGCAGGACCCGGATGTGCCCTGGGAGACGGCGCTGCGGACGGCGGAGCGCATCGCGGGGGAGGATGTGCGGGTGACCCTGATCAAGGATGGCGCGCACCGGCTCTCCCGCCCGCAGGACCTCGCCCTGCTCTCCTCAACCCTTGCCGGACTCCTCGGCGAGAATGGCGGCTAGGCCCTCCCGGTAGCTCGGATAGCGCCAGGCGAGGCCGAGCGCGGCGCGGGTCTTGCGGCTCAGGACCTGGCGGTTCTCGTCCCAGAAGCTGCGGGCGATCGGGCCCATGGCTTCATAGGCTTCGGCGAAGCCGAGGGCGGGCGGAGCGGGAACGCCGATCAGGCGGGCCGCTTCCTCGAGCACCACGGCGCTCTCGGCCGGTGCCTCGTCGGTGAGGTTGAGCACGCGCGTCCCGGTAGGCGGGTTTCGCATGGCGGCGAGGACCGCGGCTTCGATGTCGTCGCGGTGGATGCGGCCGAAGACATGGCCGGGCTTGAGGATGCGGCGGGCCTCGCCGCTGCGCAGCGCGGCGAAGACCGAGCGGCCGGGGCCGTAGATGCCGGCGAGGCGGAAGAGATCGAGCGGCCTTCCGGCCGCCGCCTTCTCCCAGGCGCGCTCCGCCGCGAGGCGACGCTGCCCGCGTTCGTTCGTCGGCGCGGGCGGGGTGTCCTCGTCCACTGTGGCGCCGGCGCGATCGCCGTAAACGCTCGTCGCCGAGAGATAGCCGATCCAGCGGAGCGCGGGCGCCGCCGCGATCGCCGCGCCATAGCGCGCCAGGATCGGATCGCCTTCCCTGTCGGGCGGGACGGTGGAGATGAGATGCGTTGCCTCGGGGAACGCTTTCATGGCCGCGTCGAAATCGGTCCGGCCGGCGGTGATCACGTCATAGCCCGAAGCGGCGGCGGCCCGTGCGATCGCCGCCCCGCAATAGCCCGGCCCGAACAGCAGGAGACGCGGGAAGGGCGTCAAAAATCGAGATCGGCGTAATGCGGCGGCGGCATCACGCCCGGCACGCGGTCGGCGAGCACGCCGCGGAAGCTCGGCCGCGATTTCATTCGCGCGTACCAGTCACGCGCGCCGGGCGCCACCGACCAATCGACATCCGCCACGAAATCGAGCGCCGAGAGATGCCCGGCCGCTGCAAAATCGGCGAGCGAGAGCGTGGGGCCGGCAAGCCATTTGCGGTTCTCGGCCAGCCAGGCAAGATATTTGAGATGCTCGCGGAGCTGCGCATAGCCGATGCGCAGCGCCGCGGCATCGGGCTCGCCGCGCCCCATCAGGCGCTTCATGTATTTCTCGCCGAGAAGATTCTCCGTCACCTCGGCGGCGAACTTCCCGTCGAACCAGGCGACCAGGCGCCGCACCTCGATCCGTTCCCCGACCGTGCGGCCCATCAATGGCGTATCGGGATATTCCTCTTCGAGATATTCGCAGATGACGTTCGAATCCGGGATGACGAGCCCGCTCTCCTCGATCAGCGTCGGCACCGTGCAGGCCGGATTGAGGTCGAGATATTCCGGGCGGCGCTCCCACACACGTTCGAGGCGAAGCTCGAACGGCAGGCGCTTCTCGGCCAGCACGAGCCGCACTTTGCGCGAATAGGGCGAGAGCGGAAGATGGTAGAGCAGGCGCATCGGAGGGTTATCGCATCCGCCCCGATGACGGCCAAGGCTTCAGGGGCGGAGCCTTCGGCGCTCCATGGAACGGAGACCATTTTTTCTCCTTAATCCGCCGCCACGGACGTGGGGCGTGCGTGAAGGCGACGGAGCGCGCGGTCGATCCAGCGGGTGGTTATCTTTTCATGAAGGCTGTTCTGCGCGAGACGCTCGGCGAGCGCGCC
>JASHVY010000145.1 GCA_030044345.1 Acetobacteraceae bacterium
CCTCCAACGATCAGGCCGATCGAGGGCACATGGATGCAGGTCGAATGCGCCGTGTCGGTGTGCCCCGCGTTCACGGCGACGAGGCTCTGTCCTTCCAGCTCCAGCGCACCGTTTTCCAGCGGCTCGGCGATCGGCAGGCGCTCGGGAATCTCATTCGGGAAAAGCCGGCGCCAGAAATTGTCCATCCAGGCCGGTGAAAGCTGGTTCTCCATCGCCTTGACGATTTCGGGCGTGGCGACGGGTTTCACTCCGGGAAAACGCTCGAGCAGCGATGCAAGGCCGAAGAAATGATCGCCATGTCCATGAGTGATATAGATCGCCTTGAGAATCTTGCCGCTCGCGGCGACCCAATCCACCAGTTTTCGTGACTGCCCGATGGTAAGGAAAGTATCGACGAGGATGGCGTCTTTCTCGCCGTAGATCAGGGTGGAGGTGTTCGCAACCCACATCAGCGCTTCCTTGCCGGGAGGCAAGTCGCGGCTGAGGCCGGGGCGCTTGATGGTGAGCACATCCCATTTCAGGCCGCCCTTGGCGATATCCGCTGATCTCATCGAGACACTCCTTTGCAGGCGGGGGGCGCGGAGAAGAGCGACTCCCCTTTGTTCGAATTCGAGGCCATCTTATTCACCCTGGTTCTGCGATGATGCCGTGGTCCATAATCCGCGAACGCGAGCATTTTCCGATCATCAACGCCCATCATCGACACCCAGGCAAAACGGGAGGGCTGATGCCATGATGGATCGTCGCCGCTTCTCGACATTTCTCGCCGCCAGCACCTTCACGAGTACCCTCGCGGCTTCCTTCGGCCGCGAGGGCCGTGCCGATCCCGTTCCGGTCGCCCGAAACATCGTGCTGGTCCATGGCCTGTTTGCCGATGGGTCTTGCTGGTCCGAGGTGATCGGGCGGCTGCAAGCCCGGGGGTTCAATTGCACTTCCGTGCAAAACCCGCTGACCACATTGCCGGAAGCGGTCGCTTCGGCTCTGCGCGTGCTGGATCGCCAGAGCGGCCCGACCGTTTTCGTCGGTCACTCTTTCTCGGGGATGATCCTTACCGAAGCGGGCGTGCATCCGAATGTCTCGGCTCTGGTCTATGTCGCGGCACGGGCGCCGGATGCGGGCGAGGATTACGCCGCGCTCGCCAGGAAATTCCCGACGCCGCCCGCAAGTGCCGGCGTCATCTTCGATGGCGATGAGGGGCGGCTCAGCGAAGCGGCTTTCCTGAACGACTTCGCCGGCGACCTGCCGAAGGCGAAAGCGAAAGTGCTCTATGCGGTGCAGGAGTCTTTCCACAAAGCGCTGCTCACCGGCAGGACGACCCAGGCGGCCTGGCGGTCGAAGCCGAGCTATTATGCCGTTTCGACGGAAGATCGCACGATCAACCCCGACCTCGAGCGCTTTATGGCCAAGAGGATGGGCGCCAAAACGATCGAGGTGAAGGCGAGCCATCTGTCGCTGATCTCGCAGCCCGACACGATCACGAGACTGATCCTCGAAGCCGCGGGAGAGCCCCGCAATCAAAGCCTCTCTCGATGAGTGAAGGAGCGACAGCGGGGCAGGCCAGTCACATATTCCCTTTCGAGCCGATCAAAGCTTGCGCTCACGGGCGATTGCCCGGCTCGCCTGCTCACCGATGATGACGCTGGGCGCCATGGTGTTGGCCAGAGGAACCCGTGGCATCACGGAAGCGTCGGCGATGCGGAGGCGGTCAACGCCGTAAACCTTGAGGCGACTATCGACGACGGACATGTTGTCCTGTCCCATCTTGGCGGTGCAGCTCTGATGCCAGACGGTCGTCACGCCGTCGCGGATGAAATCGTCCATCGCCGCGGGGCCGAGCGCGGTCGGCATGATCTCCCGCTTCATGAAACCCCGAAGCGCCTGGGCATTGCCGACCTCCCGGGCAAGCGCCACGCACCGCCGCAGCGCGGTGAGGTCGGCCGGATCGGAAAGGATCTGCGAGTCGATCAGGATCGGATCTTCGGGTTTGGCACCCGTCAGACGCAGGCGGCCCACGCTCAGCGGACGCAGCAATGCCGGAAAGATCCCCCAGGATCCGGCTGGTATGGAGTGGCGCGCCGCGAGCTCAGGGGTGGCGACAGGGAATTGGACCTGGAGCAATTGGATATCAGGACTCTCCAGCGCCGGCGCGCTTTTGGCGAAGATGGAGGCTTCGCCGCCATTGTCATGAGGGGCGATCGGCTCCGGATATTCCCAGATGCAGCTTGCGACCCAGATATGGTCCTGGAAGTTGGCGCCCACGCCCGGAAGATGCTGGATCACCGGGATATCGAGGGATGCCAGTGCTTCCGCATCGCCAATGCCGGACTGCATCAGCACCTTTGGGGTGTTGATGGCGCCCAGCGACAGGATCACTTCCTGTGAAGCGAGGAAGCGGTGGCCCCGGCCATCGATGAGGCATTCCACACCGATGGCCGCGCCCCGTTCGATAATCACGCGCGTGACCAGGGTATCGGGCAGCACCGTAAGGTTTGGCCGGTTCATCAGCGGAAATGTGTAGGACCGGAAAATCGACTGCCGCCTTCCGTCGCGAATGCGCAGGTTGAAGTAAGCCGCGCCGCCCGGGCCTTCCATCATGGTGCCGTTCTGGTCGTCGAAGACAGGTATGCCCAGTTCCAGGGCCGCGGCGAGCATCGCGGCTGCGACGGGGTTCGGCTGGATCGGGGGCGTGAGGTAGAGGAGACCATCCTGTCCGCGTCGGGCCGGATCGGGCGCGCCCTGCCAATTTTCGATCTCGCGATAGATGGCCAGAACGGATTGATAGCTCCAGGCGGGATCGCCGGTTTCGGAAGCAAAATAATCCCAGTCGCTCTTGTGGCCGCGCGCCCAGATCATGACGTTGATGCTCGATCCTCCCCCCAGCACCTTGCCCATGCTCATCGGGATGGCGCGCCCGTTGAGGTGCGGATTGGGCAGGGCCGTGAAGCCCCAGTCGCGCCGGCTTCCCAGATTGAGCGGCCAAGCGGCCACCATTTCCACCTCGGGCACGCTGTCGCTTCCGCCGGCCTCGATCAGCAGCACCGAGACGTCCGGATTCTCGGCGAGCCGCCGTGCCACGACCGAACCGGACGAACCGGAGCCACAGACGATAAAATCGTAGCTGGCCCGCAAGGAGCCGCGAAGCCGAGACTGGTTTTCCTCGACCTCGCGAGCGAATTCCCCGTCGAGGCGCGCGAGCGTTGACGCTTCACTCATCTGCTGCTCCGAAACAAGGAAACGAATTTCGCGCTGGCCCAATCCACGCGGCCCAATCCGCGCAGCCCAATCCGCATGGCCCAATCCGCGCAGCCAAGCCCGCACGGCCCGGTCGTGTGGGACCGGGCCGGATCATTCCGTGTACTGGCTAAGCGTCGAGGAAGATCCGAACGTGGCTCGCGAACAATTCGTGATACTGAAAGAGGGCGCCGTGGCCGGAGTCGGGATAGAGGATCAGTTGAGCGTTGCTCAACGCCTTGAACATTGCGTAGGCGTTGTCCGCCGGCATCATGGTGTCGTTGCTGCCGCTGACCACGAGGCTGGGCTGAGCAATGGCCCGCAGGATGGCATGCTCGGGATCCGTCGTGGCGCACCACGTGATCACCGCCTTGGCCTGCGGATCGGTCACGGCGCTGGTGCTGTCGATATCCCGATCTTTCGTGCGGGCCTTCACCCGCTTCAGGAATGCCAGGCCGGCTGACTGGCTGGCGGCCGACTTCGTGAAGAACAGCGGCAGGCGGGGATCCGGCGCCGCGGTCTGGGAAAAGGCATCCTGGAGAGTCGCCAGCAGATGTTCTTCTCCACCTCTCGGAGCGGTGCCGACGAGGATGAGCTTGCGAACCAGCCGCCCATGCTCGGCGGCGATCTGCTGGGCGACGCATCCGCCGAGGGAAAAGCCCAGCAGATCGACTTCGGGGAAGCCGAGCAGGTTGATGAAGGTGATCGCATCGCGGGCCATCGTTTCGACAGTGTCGGGGGTTTGGCCGGTCGAGCGGCCGACCCCGGCATTGTCGAAAGCGATCACCGGTCGATCGGCGGCCAAGGCATTCACGACGGCAGGATCCCAGGCATCGATATTGCCCGAGAAATGCTGAAGCAGAACCAGCGGTGTTCCTGTCGATGGGCCGAGCGCTCGATAGGCGAAGCGAATCCCGCTGGCTTCGACGTAACGGGTGGGCGCTGTTTCCAGCGCTGCGGCCTCGCGGCTCGCGGCATGGCCGCCAAGCGCTCCATTGGCCGGATCGGCGCTGACGGCATTGCTTGCCACGATCATCTCCACGCTTGTTTCGACGGAGCGGTTCGCGGTGTCCTTTCTTCGTCAATTCCCGCCGCAACGCCGATCATGAGGATGGTTGGCTCTCCGGTCATTGAAGATCACTCCCGCATGATATATTCATGACAGTCATCATGTTCTTATACATGACAATGATCATCTATCCTGTCAAGGCCGTCCGGAAGGGGTCATGAGAGTCAGCCGCAAACAGGTGCTGGAAAACCGGCGTACCATCCTCGAAGCCGCCGGGAGGCTGTTCCGGGAGCGGGGGTTCGAATCCGTCACCGTCGCCGAGATCATGCAGGCGGCCGGGCTGACCCACGGCGGCTTCTATGGCTACTTCAAGTCGAAGGAGGATCTCATCGCGGAGGCGCTCGCCGACGCGGTGTCGCGGGCTGCTGCGCCGTCAGGCGATCTTTCCGCTTACGCCGCCCTCTATCTTTCCCGGGCGCATCGCGACGATGTGGCCGGCGGATGTCCGACGGCGGCTTTGGCTGCGGAGACGGTCCGCCAGAGGGGCGGTGCGCGCGCCGCGTTGACGGCGGGCCTGAAACAGCAGCTCGAGCACATGATGCGTGCCGTCCCCGGCGAAAATGCCGTGGAAAACCGCCGCACGGCGATCGGAAGCTGGGCGGCGATGGTGGGCGCGATGATCCTGGCGCGCGTGAGCGACGATCCCGCGCTCTCCGACGAGGTGCTCGATCAGACGCGGACCTGGCTGGCGGACCGGGCCAAGGATCATGAGGCGCCCGATTCCCGAAAGAGATCGACCGGGATGCGCAGACCTGCCGGCAGGTGACGCGGCCCCGGAGGAAGCAGGCGAGGGCCGGGGGCAGCGAGACTCCGCTCCCGCGCCATCGCCGGAGACGCCCGCTTGGCAGCAGAGGCGCCTGTGCTATCCCTGCGTGTCATCCACAACCAGAAGGTGGTCCCGGTGCGCATCGCCATGATCGGTGGCGGCTATGTCGGCCTCGTTTCCGCCGCCTGCTTCGCCGAGTTCGGTGTCGAGGTCGCCCTGGTCGAGGCCGATCCCGCCCGCCTTCGCCAGCTCCAGCAAGGCGGCATTCCGATCTACGAGCCCGGCCTCGATACGCTCGTGGCCGCGAACGCCAAGGCCAACCGCCTCACCTTCGGCGATGATCTCGCCGCCGCTCTGCGCGGCGCGGAGGCCGTCTTCATCGCCGTCGGCACGCCCACCCGCCGCGGCGACGGGCACGCCGA
>JASHVY010000146.1 GCA_030044345.1 Acetobacteraceae bacterium
AGCAGCTCGGCGAAAACGGCACCGTGCCGCCGGTTTCTCGGTTTGCCGCCGCCGGCAGTGGCGCTGGTTCACGCTCGGGCGCGATGACCCGGGTGGCTGAAGTGACGTATCGCCCGGCGACCAGCCCAGGCACGAGCCTGGGTGCAACCCTGGGCAGAGGAGACTGAGCCGTGTCGATGGCCGCTTACCAGGGGCATGCCGAGCACGCCCATCACGATCACAAGCCGGGGTTCGTACGGCGCTGGCTCTGCAGCACCAACCACAAGGATATCGGCACCCTCTACCTGATCTTCTCGGTCTGCGGCGGGTTCGTCGCCGGACTGCTCTCGCTCCTGATGCGCTGGCAACTGATGTGGCCGAACCACCATACCTTCCTTGCCGACGGCCAGACCTGGAACGCGGTGATCACCTCGCACGGGCTGATCATGATCTTCTTCACGGTCATGCCCGGGTTGATCGGGGGGTTCGGCAACTGGTTCGTGCCGATCATGATCGGCGCGCCCGACATGGCCTTCCCGCGACTCAACAATATCAGCTTCTGGCTCCTGGTCCCGGCCCTTTGCCTAGTGCTGGCCGGCCTGCTCACCCCACCGGGCGCAGGAATCGGATGGACGCTCTATCCGCCGCTTTCGGAGGCCACTTACCAGCCCGGCCTGCCGGTTGACTTCACCCTCTTCGCCCTTCACCTCGCGGGTATCAGCTCGCTGCTCGGTGCAATCAACTTCATCACCACGATCTTCAATATGCGCGCGCCGGGCATGACCATGCACAAGATGCCGCTCTTCGTGTGGTCGATCCTGGTGACGGCGTTCCTGCTCCTGCTCTCGATTCCCGTGCTGGCGGGCGCGATCACCATGCTGATCACCGACCGACTGTTTGGCACCGCCTTCTTCAACCCGGCGGGCGGCGGGGACCCGGTGCTATTCCAGCACCTCTTCTGGTTCTTCGGCCATCCCGAAGTCTACATCATGATCCTGCCGGCCTTCGGCATCGTCAGCACGGTGATCGCGACCTTCAGCAAGAAGCCGATCTTCGGCTATCTCGGCATGGTCTATGCGATGGTCGCGATCGGCATCGTCGGCTTCGCGGTCTGGGCGCACCACATGTTCATCTCGGGCATCAGCGTCGACACGCGGGCCTATTTCATGGCGGCGACGCTGGTCATCGCGGTGCCAACGGGGGTCAAGGTCTTTTCCTGGATCGCGACCATGTGGGGCGGGTCGATCGAGATGAAGACGCCGATGCTCTTTGCGGTCGGGTTCATCTTTCTCTTCACGATCGGTGGCGTGACCGGTGTGGTGCTTGCCAATGCGAGCCTCGACGAGGTGCTGCACAACACATACTACGTGGTGGCGCACTTCCATTACGTGCTCTCGCTCGGCGCCGTGTTCGGGCTCTTCTGCGGCTTCTATTACTGGATCGGCAAGATGTCCGGCCGCCAATATCCCGAATACTGGGGCAAGGTGCATTTCTGGTTGATGTTCATTGGCGTGAATCTCACCTTCTTCCCAATGCATTTCCTGGGGGCAGCCGGCATGCCGCGCCGCTATCCCGATTATCCGAGCGCATTCGCCGGTTGGAACTTCGTCGCCTCCGTGGGGGCCTTCATTTCCGGTGCCGCGTTGATCGTCTTCCTCTATGTCGTTTACAGGATCTTCACCTCGAAAGAGGCGGTTGCCGACAATTACTGGGGTGAGGGGGCGACGACGTTGGAATGGGCATTGAGTTCGCCTCCACCTTTCCACACCTTTGAGGAGTTGCCGCGGATCGGCTAGAGACGAGAAGGGGCAAGTCACACGTGCGGTCGGATTGAGAAAGACGAGTTGATATGAAGCGGGTTGCCGGCGGCCCGGTCACCGCCAGCGGTGCGGTGCCGGGAGCCCAGTTTCCATCGCCGGTGGTCCATCCCTCGGCCTGGGCCGAAATCAGCGACTGGATCACACTGCTCAAGCCACGGGTGATGCTGCTGGTGGTTTTCACCGGCATGGTCGGGCTTTTGGTGGCGCCCGGGCATCTCAACCCGTTCCTGGCGGCGACATCGGTGCTCTGCATCGCGATGGGCGCGGGCGCGGCCGGCGCGGTCAACATGTGGTACGACCGGGATATCGATGCGGTGATGCGCCGGACAGCGAGCCGGCCGGTCCCCAGCGGGCGCATCAGCGCCGAGGCCGCGCTCGCCTTCGGGGTGGTGCTGGCGATGCTCTCGGTGCTGGTGATGCTGCTCGCCGCCAATGTGGTCGCCGCAGCCGAGCTGGCTTTGTCCATCGGTTTCTACGTCTTCGTCTATACGATCTGGCTCAAGCGCCGGACGCCGCAGAACATTGTCATCGGTGGGGCCGCCGGGGCCTTTCCGCCGCTGATCGGCTGGGCCGCCGTCACTGGCACGATCGGCGCGCTGCCGGCTCTTCTCTGCGCCATCGTGTTTTTCTGGACTCCTCCGCATTTCTGGGCGCTCTCTCTCTTCGCGCGCGAGGATTACCGGCGCGCCAATGTGCCGATGCTGCCGGTGGTGGCGGGTCTCAAGGCGACACGACGGCAGATTTTTCTCTATTCCGCCTTCCTGGTGCCGCTCTCGCTATTGCCCTGGGCGCTTGGCCTGACCGGGCCGGTCTATGGCGGAGCTGCGCTGCTCCTGGGACTCGGTTTTGCGTGGCACGCGCTTCGCGTGCTGCGCGACCCGCAGGATGGAACCGGGGTGAGCCTGAGCCGGGATGCCCCGGCCAAGGCGCTGTTCCGGTTCTCGATCTACTATCTCTTCCTGCTGTTCACGGCCGTCGCCGTGGACAGGTTTTTCGGCTGACGAAGAGGTTCGCGCGTTGGTGATTTCATATCATCACGCTCTTGCTTTGTTTCCTCGATCAATGGCGTGGCTTCCCGCTGGGCTTTCCATTGCGTTTCCCTTGGGGCTTTGGCCGATCGCTTCGCGCCGGGGTCCCCGCGAACACGTTCGGGGCACCCCGCCGACGAGTCCGGGGCACCTCGCGAACTTGTTCGCGGGGACCCCGTGGCGGGAACCCCGTCGCGGGGTGCCCAGTTCCACCAGAAGCCGTATTGATCCGGAGAGACGCTGATGGTTGGCGGCGCCGGTACGAAGGCGGATGAGGCCCGCCAGGCGGAGAGTGCCGGCCGAAGCATCGAAGAAAGGCGCCGGCGGATCCGCAACTGGGCCTTGCTCATCGCCTTGCTCGCGCTTGCGGCGCTTTTTTACGGCATTGCCATGGTGCGGATGGCAGCGAGCCACCATCTGCCGTTTTTCGATTAGATCAATGAAATTGATCGAGAAAACAAAGCAAGCGTGATGACCTAAAATCATCACGCTCTGGATCAGAGCTGATGGCTCAATTGTTTTCCCAGCCATGGGCTTTGAGAGCCTGCTCGATCCGCTGCTGCATTTCCGGCTGTAGGCCGGCCATCCACCGCGTCAGGTCGATGAACTTCGCCTGATCGAGTTTCGGCGCTGCGGCCACCAGGCTTCGTCCGGCCGGCGACTCATAGAAGGCAATCGCCGCTTTCATGTCATCCGCGCTCAGCGTGGCCGCATAGTCCTTCGCCCACATGGAGAGAAGCTCGTCATAGTGGTTGGCCAGAAGCGGGATCAGCGCCTCCTGCACGATGACGCGCGCGCGGTCCGGGTCGGAGATGCCCATTTGCTGCAGCATGCCGACCATCGGTCCGCCGAGCTGATGAATTGTTGCCGTGGGATCGCCGCTCATCTTGGCCAGCATGGTGCGAGCCAGCGAAATGGATTCGGGGCTGGGGCCCGCCGCCGGCTGGGCCGCCGCCGGAAGGGTGGGCAAGGCCAGCATCGCCGCAAGAAGCCCCCGACGAAGGAGACGGTTCATGGCCGTGCGCTCGATTAATTTTCGCAACGATATCCTCGCCCGAGCCAGATTGCCAGCGAGAGCGGATCGCGCCTGAATGGAATCGGGTGATTGGAATCGCGGCACCCCGCCGAAAACGAACCGGACGGCGGAGATGTCAGGAAAGCGGCGCCGCCGCTGCGAAATCGGCAAGATCGCCCGAATCGGCCAAAGCCGCGTCGGCCAAAGGTTCCGCGCCGAGACCGATCAGGCGAAATTCGGTGCGTCCGTCGGCCTCGCGGGCAAGGAGCGTGCAGGCGGCCGCGAGCATGCGCTCCGCCTGCCGGCTCGGGACGGAAAGCCGGAGATGGCGCGTCCTCGTGGTGAAGTCCCGCGTGCGCAGCTTCAGCACCACCCCGACCGCCGCCAGGTTCCTGCTCTCCAGGCGTTCCGCGAGCCGGGTGCTGAGCTTGGCGAGGATGCGCTCGAGTGCGGCAGGATCGGCGATGTCTGCGGTAAGCGTGGTCTCCACGCTGACACTGCGCATATCCCGGTCCGGGACCACGGGCCGGACATCCTCGCCGGTGGCACGACGCACGAGGGAGGGGCCGTCACGGCCGAGGGCACGCGCCTCCGCTGT
>JASHVY010000147.1 GCA_030044345.1 Acetobacteraceae bacterium
CCGTCGAGGGCGTGAGCGTGCACTATGGCAAGGCGCAGGCGCTGGATGGGGTTTCGATCGAGGTGCGCGAGCGCGAGTTCGTCTCGGTGGTCGGGCTGAACGGCGCCGGCAAGACCACGCTCTTCAACGCCGTCTCGGGCCTCGTGCCCTATCGCGGAACGATCCGCTTCGCCGGACGGGCGCTTCTGGGGATGAGCGCGGCGGCGATCGCGCGCGGCGGGATCGTGCAGTGCCCCGAAACGCGCGAGCTTTTCGGAGAGATGACGGTTCGGGAGAATCTCGAGCTTGGCGGGGCGCATCTCGCGGGTGCGATGCACGCTGAGCGGCTCGCCTGGCTGCTCGATCTTTTCCCCATCCTCGCTGCGCGCGCACGCCAGCAGGCCCGCACGCTCTCAGGCGGCGAGCAGCAGATGCTCGCGATCGCGCGGGCACTCATGATGCGCCCGCGTCTTCTCATTCTTGACGAGCCGACGCTCGGCCTCGCCCCTGTCATTCTCGAGCAGCTCTCGAAGGCGCTCGCCCGGCTGCACACGACGACCGAGATCACCGTGCTGCTTGGCGAGCAGAACATAACCTTCGCCCTGCCGCACGCGGACCGGATCTATGTGCTCGAGCATGCGCGGATCGTCTGGCATGGCGAGCCCGCGCGCTTCGCGGCCGAAGCGGGAGCGCGGTACCTTTAACAGCCTGCCGCGTTCGAACGGTGGGCCGCTCCCCATCAGAGCCCCGAGCGGGTGGCCGGCGAAACACAGAGGTCCTGCAACGCCGTCAATGCGCCGCGGGCATATCTATGGTACCGCCCCTGAATGAGGCAGCGCAGGACCTCGGGCATTCTTTCGAGCCGCGAACGGGATTGCAAACCGGCCTGAAACAGGACCATGGTCGCGTGCCCCTGGAAAAAATCGATGGCGTCGTCTTCCGCGCCAAGTCGCCGCAGCCCGTCACGGATTTGGAGAAGATCCCGCGCAAACTCCTTACACTCCGCCATCGAGCTTCTCTTGCCTCGAAAGACATTACGGATCTTTCGACGCAACTGCTCCATTCGTGTCGGCAGCAGGGCGCCTTCGTTCGTCACCTGCGCCTCATGCCTGCGATATCGTGTCAGCCGGTCCGGTATCGTTACGATATCGCGGGTTGCTCCGGTGACGAGCGCGCGCGTGAAATCATAGGTGCAGTCCGCGGCGATCTGGCTTGACGGCATGATGAGCGCCGGCATTCTCCGAAATGCCATGGTATGGCCGGCCACCGCCCAGTTCGTCAAAAGAAAGCGGATGGTCCCGACACCCCTGCGGTGAAGCTGCTCGACCGGCGGAAATTTGATGGAATAAAGATCCCGCCCGATGGGCCGCAGAGCCCGATCGACAATCTCCGAGTTGCTGATCACCATCGCCGCGGACGGGTACCGCCCCAACACATCCGTCAATTTCCCGATCTTCTGTGGCAGCCACACGTCATCCTGATCGCAGGGAAGGATGATCTCCCCCTCGCAGGCCGCGATCGCGCGATCGAAGTTGCCGTTCACCCCGAGATTGCGCTCATTCACCAGGAGCCGGACCGCGAACGGCACCTTCGCCGCAAAGCTCCGGACGAGATCGCACGTTCCATCGGTCGAGCCGTCATCGCTGACGACAAGTTCGTCAGGCGGCCGGGTCTGGCGCGCAAGGCTTTCGAGCTGCTCGGTGAGAAAGTGCTCACCATTGTACGTCGCCATGGCGACGGAGATCCCAAGGCCCGATTCCCCTCTCCTTCCGATAGCGGCGTTCTGCTCTTTGCCGGTCATTGGATAGCGTGCGTGATGTTGGTTCGGATCCCGTATGACATCACGACCTTGCCCTTCCGCTCCCGGCCGGAAATAAGAGTCCGACCCCGGCAATAAGCGGAATGCGGCGTTCGTAAAGCTTCGCGGCCATTCCCTTCGGAGAGAAGGCTTTCCGGCCCATCGGAAGAGGGCCGAATTTGTAGGCGCTCACGAAATTTCTCGATATTGCAAGGCATTTTGGAACGATTTAGAAATGACCATGCGCAGTGCAGAACGGCGCAAGCCATGCGTAACGGACCGCAAGCGTGTGCAGCACGACTTCGGCGTGAAGATGGTAGCCATGCATGGCGAAGATGACCACGATGGCGGGTCCGATCAGCCGAGGGAGACGAAGCCGCGGCGGGGGCTGGCCGGCGACAAGCAGCATCGCCAATGTGCCTGCGCAGCCGACAGCGGCGCCGATCAGCACTTCCGGCAGCGTGTGCACATCGAGCGCAAGGCGGGAGAAGCCGATGACAATGGCGGCGACCGGAGCGGGGAGGAATGAGGGAACCAGCCCTGCGCCGCTGCGCCGGGCAATAAGGGCCGCGAGCCCGCCATAGATGATCGCCGCGGAGGCGGTATGTCCGCTCGGGCTGCGCACGAGATCCACTGCCCCGCAGGCAAAAAACGCCATCTTGAGCACCGCCATGGTGCCGAGCGTGGCGATGACCGCGATGATCCACAGCAATGCCCCGCGCCGCCAACCCGTGAGAGCGAGCATGAGGGACGCCACGAGTGCAAGCGGAAGCACGACGGCAGGATCGGCGAAATCGGTCAGGAACATCATGACCGAGACTGCGCAGCCGCGCGATGATACGGGGATTGTGCATTGAAAACCAGTTGTCTCCGGCTCCTCTCCTTGGTTTTTGCGGGGAAGCTTCGTCTGCATGTTTGCATTGCCATTCCGGCGCAACATGCCGAAAATCGCTCTGGTCGCGATCTCGTCCCGCATCGTAGGGACATTCGAGGCGGAGTGGAAGCATGCACAAATTCCGGACACGCCTCGCCGCTTCATTGATCGCTGGATTGACCGCCGGGGCAAGCGGAACCTGCTCCGCACAGGCCCAAACCACGCCGGTGGCGAGCGAAGCCCTGCGAGGCCAATCGAGCGGCATCGTCAACGTGGTGGCCTACGGCGCCGATCCGACCGGCAGGACCGACAGCACCGCTGCCATCCAGGCAGCGCTCGACGCCCATCGCTATGGGGCATTCGAATTTCCGGCCCAGCCGAATGGTGCGCCCGGCATCTACAGGATTTCATCCATCAAGGTTCTGAAGACGCAGAGGCTGGAAGGGCCGGAGACAACCGCGGCACGGCTGAGCTGTATTTCTCAGAGCGCCGCCTGCGTCGTCATCAGCGACCCGGACCGTTCCTATACCGCGGGTGGGCTGGACAATATCGCGATCCAGGGGCCGGGAACCGCGGGCGGCAGCATCGGGCTCTATCTGGGCGGCGATCCCAAAGATGTCATCAGCGGGCACGGCAATTTCGCGGATGGCGAAGTGTTCGGCAATCTTCTCGTGAGCGGATTTCACATCGGCGTTTCATTCGGCAACAATGCCTGGGCGGACCGGTTCGAAGGCTCCCTGATCATGGGCAACGGAACCGGCATCGATGCGCCGCTTGGAATCAGCGACAGCGGGGAAGCGACGGCGATCACCGACAGCACGATCGCCAACAACGGTGTCGGGATCGAGGACGATGCCGGGTTCGAATTCCTCGTCACCAACTCGGCCCTGGACTATAATCGGACCGGCGTGGCGGGCGGCCGGATCAATTTCTTCGCGAGCAACGTCCATTTCGAGCAGAGCACGGGCAACTTTGTTTTCGCCCCTTATGGCACCGTCAATCTTCTGATGGACAATATCACCTTCCTTCTCGGCGGCACGAAGGGAAGCGATGCTTCGATGATCGGCCTCTGGCCGCAGGGCGCCAATGTGAAGATCGATGGCGCCAGCATCTGGTCCAATCACCCGGTCGCGAACTTTCTCTTCATCGATCCGCATGCAGGGCGCGCGCCCAGGGTGGTGCTGACGGGAATCGGCGGGAACGGCAACGGGAAGATCCGCAACCTCACCAATGAAGCCACTCAGCCGGCCGGCCAGGTCGGCCTCCGCGGCGGGTTCATCAGGCTCCCGCTCACCACCGTTGGCTCACTGCCGGCCTGCGACCGGGCGACGGAAGGGGAGATGGATGCGGTCTCCGACGCAGAGATGCCCCGCTACAACATCATCGTGAAAGGGGGCGGCAAGGTGTCGGTGCCGGTTTATTGCAACGGATCCGCCTGGACGGCGCGCTGACTCAACGTCACTGACGAAACCATCACTGGCGAAACCATTACTGGCGCGGCCGGCTCAGGCCCACACCGGCACCCTCTTATGCGCCTCGGCCGCGGACTTTTCGCCGAGCAGCTCCTCGCTCAGCTCGCGATGCCGCAACGCATAGCCCTCGGAGGTGAGGCCCGCCTCGCGCAACTTCTTTTGCGCCGCCTTCGTCATGGCGACCCGCCGTTCGCCGTCAAGCGCCAGGCGTGCGACGGCATCCCGAAGGGCCCCGGATTCACCGACGGGGACGTAGCAGATCTCGCCTTCGGCAAAATAATCCCCAAGCCCGCCGACATCCGTGGCCACCACCGGAATGCCCGAAGCCACGGCTTCGAGAATCACCGTAATCCCCGAGGCGTGCCGATTCTCATCGAGACAAACCACCGCCATGTCTGCCCAGTCGTACAACGCCCTTACGTCACTTTCGCACTGGGCGGGCTTCACGGCGACGTTCCCGGCGGTCACTCCGGCACCGATTGCCGCCTGGCCTGACGCGATTCTGAGCTCGAAACCGGCCACACCCGCGAAGGCGGCAAGGAGCGTGTCCCAATCCCGATGCATATCCCCGCCGAGAGAGGCCAATCTTACCGGATCATGGATGATCTCGCCGCGGGGCGGCCTCATATGCTCCTCGGATGTCCAGCCGAACAGGAGCCGTTCGCTTCTGCGCGACGGCAGCGCCTGGCGGGCGGATTCGAGATTCTCGCGCGAAAGGGTCGTGACGATGTCCGCCCTGCCGAGCAGCCAGCGATAGAGCGCGCGTCGGGGCGCGGAAAATCTCTGCCACCGGTCGAAAAGCCAGACGCATTGCGCAACGATGCGCGGTGAAGTTCGCCGTCCGAGCAGGCGGAAAAGGGCAAGGGCGGCGAGGCCTTCTCGCTCCGTGTGCGTCCATACCACATCGGCGGCCAGAAGCTGGCGACGGTGGCGCCAGGCGTGAAGGAGGTCGAACCCGATGATATGCGTCAGGCCGCGCCTTGCGAAGCGCGTGATGCGGTTTTCGGCTGGGTCTTCGGAATATTCGATTGTCCAGCTTTCATTTGCGGCGCGATAATAGCCGTAGGGAAGCGTGTCGTTCAGGCCGGGAATTGCACCACGGGCGTGGCGCTCGCGCCACCGTGCCGCACCGAAGACATGCGCGAGGAGCACGAAAACCCGGATGCTTTGCTGCCGGGCGCCCGGCGGCGGCACGCGTGAGTGTGCGCCCAGGCCGAGAAGCTGGCTGCTCAATCTGCGATGGGAGCAGGCATAGTTCTGCGTGGTCAGGCCCGCGGAAAGGACCCGGCGCTGCGCCGCCTCAGCCATGGCGAGGCGCCGCTCGTCATCGGCTGCGAGATTTCTTGCAGCCTCTCGCAACGAAAATGGATCGCGCGAAGGGACGCAGCAAACCTCCTCACCGGGGAAATAGGCGCGCAGGCCCCCGGCATCCGTGCACAGGACGGGAATGCCGAGAACGACAGCCTCGAAGACCACCGTGATGCCGGAAGCGTGCAGATTCGGCACCAGCGGCACCACCGCCATGTCCGCCCACTCATAGAGGCGGCGAACCTCCTCGGCGGATTTCGCGGCCGCAACCGTGATGTTCGCCAATCCCGGGGGAAGATCGATCTTTCCCCCGGGAGGCGCTATTCTGAGCTCGAAGTCGACCTCACCACCGAAGGCCGAGAGAAGCGTCAGCCAGTCGCGATGCATGTCGCCGCCGAGCGCGATAAGACGCACCGGCCGGTGCACCTTGCGGCGGGTGGGCGGCTGAATGAAATCGATCTTGGCACCGCCGGGGATCCATTCGGTGGTCGCGCTCGGCACCAGTTCGCGCAGCCAGGCAATCCCGTCGACAGACTGGGATGTGATCGCGTCGGCGCGCGCGAGCAACCGGCGATAGAATGCACGCTTCGGGAGCGAAAAACTGTCCCAGCGATCCGGAAGCCATATGCATTCGGCAATGATCTTCGGGGCGCGCCGCCGGACCAGGAGCGTGCGCAGAACCAGGGCGGCAAGATGCTCGCGTTCCGAGTGCGCCCAGACGATATCGGATTCGAAGAGCTTCCGCCGGTTTCGCCAGGCATGAACGAGGTCGAAGCCGAGAAGGCGCGTGAGGCCCCGCCGGGCAAGGCGCCCGATGCGCCCTTCCTCGGCGTCCTCGGAATATTCGATCGACCATCCTTCGCCTCCGGCCCGGTAGTAGCCATACGGAAGCGGTTCGTTCAGGCCGGGAATCTCGCCCCTTGCATGGCGCGCGCGCCAGCGCGCGGCTCCGAAACCATGGCCGAGGAGCACGAAGACCTTCACCATGCGCGGCGTTTCCGCCGGGAATGCCCCATGCATGTCTGCCGCTCCTTGAGAGGATCTGAACTTCGTCGTGCCGTTCGCCCATTGGGCCGACACGCTCGCGCGCCGATGATTCCGGTGATTCCGGCCATGGAAAGAGCCTTTCTGCGTCTCTGGATGAAATCGCGTCCCGGCGTTGCGTCTCTTCTTCCGGTTCGGCGTGATTCGCGTCCCGCGCAATCTTTTCAGGCGCCGACCGGATAGGCCTGTCCAACCAAGGCGGGATCGGTCCGCTTCGTCCGCAGCCAATTTCGGCGGACGATCGCGGCGAGGATCGCCCAGGGAATCCAGAGTTCCGGCCCGGTGATCTCGGCCCCCGACTCCATCATCGCCATGATCTGCACCACGAGCGCCCAGCCCAGTGCTTCGAACCAGATCCGTTCCTGGCGGAATTCGATGCCAACCAGATTCCTGCGTTTTCCCAACGCATAGAGCTGCCAGAGCAGATAGGCGAAGAGAATGACGCCCACCACGCCGAGATTGGCGAGAATATAGGCTGCCGAGCTCAAGGCGCGATCGGAGCCGAGGCCGACACCGAGACCGAAGCTTTGCAGGAATATGCCGCCGCTGTGATAGACGCTGGCAAACCGGTGGGTGGCGGAGCTGGTCTGCAGCTTGTTGAAGAGCACAAGGCTGAGGAGGGTTGAGCTGTCTTTGCCGAAGGCAAAGGCGCCGATAATCGCCACCACGATCAGCGCCGCCGCCAGCAGGGACTTGACGGCGACCCTTCCTTCCAGGAGCGGCGCCAGAACATATTTCCAGATGAACAGCGTCCA
>JASHVY010000148.1 GCA_030044345.1 Acetobacteraceae bacterium
CAGTAAGAAGCGATCGGCGCAGGCGGGAACAGGATGAGCGCCTCAGAAATAGAAAGTATCAGGCCTCACAGCGATCGGTTGCATACACCATGCGCGCGCCGTCACGCTTGCCGGAACACGCCCTCGTCGGGGCCCTGCTCACAGGTCCCACACAGGTTGAGGAGGAGCCTCCGAGAATGCGGAAGACTCCATCAAAATACAACAGGGCGACCTACTCGAGGTTCGCGTGGTTTGCGAACATAATTTCAGTCGAAACATCCATTCGACGCATGAGCACGATGACGACCACGTCAAAAAGCAGGCCAAGTACCAGTTCAAACAAAGAACCCATTGGCTGAACCGTATTGATACCCTGGGCAGGGCCGGCAGACTTGGGAGTTGGCGCAGGAACGATCACGACCTGATCCGCCAATTCGGCGATCGGCGAAGATTTTGTCGTTGAAATCAGAGCGATCCGCGCATGTTGCTTCAGAGCTGCAGCAGCGTGTTGAACGAGGGAGTCGGTGCGACCCGACCCAGACGCAATGATCAGCAAGTCATCTGCCGTGATTGCTGGTGTGGTGACCTCATCGACCATGTAGGCCCGCAGACCAAGATGCATGAGACGCATTGCAAATGCGCGGGCCTGCAATCCAGACCGCCCTTTTCCATCCAGAAATATGCGTGGCGCAGCCAGGATAGAATCGGTCAACGTGACCACATCCTCCCTGCACACCGTTCCAAAGGTGGCCGCCAGTTCGGCAATAAGCTGGCGCCCGAGACTCTGGACCTCATCCATGGCCCGTCATTCGCTCCTTGATTTGCTTTGCAGCCGCCAACGGATCTTGGGCATTCAGTATCGCGCTGCCGGCAATGATGATTGCAGGCCTGAACCGCAGGACGGGTTCCACGGTGTCTGGCCCAAGGCCTCCAGCAACGGCGATGGGCCGGTCGGGGAAGGTATGCCGCATGGAGGACAGAGTGGCTAGAGGACTTTCTCCTTCGCCCTGAACGTCGGAAGCCGTGTGAACGCAGACCATATCGATGCCAAGTTGCCAAAGCCGGTGTGCACGCTTGATGGGGTCGAACGCTTCAATCATGTCAACCATAACGCGTCCGCCGTGCCGCCGGGCGGAGCGAACAGCTCCGATGATCGTATTGTCAGACGCTGCGGCAAGCACTGTGACGATATCGCAGCCCGCCCGAAAGACCAGGTCGGCTTCCAATTCGCCGGCATCCATGATCTTCGCATCTGCGGTCAGCGGCACCTGGCCGATATTCTCTCTGATGCTGCGAGCCGCATGCAGACCCTCACGCAATAGCAGGGGCGTCCCCAGCTCCGCCCGATCCACGACCCCAGCGAGACGTCTCAAAAGGGCGAGTCCCGTCGCGAGCGGACAATCGAGTGCAATCTGAAGCTCCATGGACAAGACGCTCTCCTGACAGAGCCAAGAAATCAGCGGACATGCGCCGCAATTTCCTCTTCGCTCGCTCCCATAATGTCGTGGACAATCTGGGCCGTCGTCGTTTCCTTGGTCACGTGCTGCGCTACGACTCGTCCGAGACGCAGCACGACGATGCGGTCGGTGACTGCCATGACGTGAGGTAGCGTATGCGATATCAGCATTACCGCCACCCCCTGGTCACGCACGCGCCCGATAAGACGGAGCACCTCTTCGACCTCCGCCACGCCGAGATGGTTCGTCGGTTCATCCAGGATCAGGAGCTTGCGTGCCCAGGAGATCGACCGGGCTATCGCAACGGCTTGGCGTTGGCCGCCAGACAGATCGCCGACAGCAGCCCCGACGTCCGGCAGGCGAATGCCGATCCGATGCGTATCTGCTCTCGCAGCACTGCGCATGCCGGAATTGTCGAGGAAGCCGAGGCGGCCCAACAGGCCGGGCAGCTTCATCTCGCGACCAAGGAAAATGTTTGCATCGACCGAAAGATGCGATGCAAGACCGACATCCTGATAGACAGTTTCAATACCGGCATCCAGGGCCTCGTGCGGCGATGCCCAGACGCGGGGCTGCCCGTCGAAATCGATGTGTCCGGAGCTCGGCTGGAACATGCCGGAAATGATCTTCACGCAAGTCGATTTCCCGGCGCCGTTATCTCCGACCAATCCAACGACCTCTCCGGCGCCGACCTCGAAACCAACCGCATCGAGCGCTGTCAGAGATCCGAACCGCTTGCCCACATTCTTCAAAGAAAGCATGGCTCGCTCTTCGCCGGGATTGCCTCGCCGGCCTCGGCAATGGGCACGGAAGTGATGAAACATGCCATTTAGGCCGCCTCCTTCTGTCGCCCCCTCTCCTGAAGCATGACGGCAACAGCAATAATGACGCCGATGATCACAGTCTGCCAGTATGGCTGCACGCCGACGACAATCAGTCCATTGACGATCGTACCAATGATAAGCGCTCCCAACACACTACCAAGAACTGTGCCAACGCCCCCGAACAAGCTTGCGCCACCGATCACTACGGCGGCGATGGCGTTGAGCTCGTCGTTGGAACCTTCAAGGGGAGAGCCGGTGCCGAGTCTCATGACCACAAGGATCCCGGCAGCGGCGGACAGCAATCCGGAAAGCACATAGACCTTGACGAGGTGGCGGGAGACGGGAATCCCTG
This sequence comes from Acetobacteraceae bacterium, assembly GCA_030044345.1. Lineage (GTDB taxonomy): Bacteria > Pseudomonadota > Alphaproteobacteria > Acetobacterales > Acetobacteraceae > JAKAWQ01. Next base: position 2,613 of record JASHVY010000148.1, read on the forward strand.
CCCCCCGAGCCGCACGGGCGTTTGAACCAATTGCGAAAGTCCAGCGACCAAACTGCGACCGATGAAGATAAAGCCCAACGACGATGCCGATAACTGCGGTCACCACGATCGGCACCGTGAGAACGCCCAGAAAGACAGCGTTTCCCAAGGTAGCCACCACCGGCGGCAATCCCGAGACGTCCACTCCATTGGTGAGCACGAAGGTTAGCCCGGTTGCTATGCCCAACATGGCGAGAGTTGCAATGAACGGTGTGACACGCATGCGCGTGATCATGAGGCCGTTGCCCAGCCCGATGAGAAGACCCGTCAACATCGCGGCGATCACGCCGGCGAAAAGGCCCGCTGTGAGAGAGTGATCTGCCGTCGTGAGCGTTACGAGGACGAGTGAGCCGATGATTCCGGACAGCCCAAGAATCGCTCCAACCGAAAGGTCGATACCGCCTGTGATGATTACCAGTGTCTCTGCGAAGGCGAGCATTATCGTCTCAGTCGCGTCCTGGACGATGCTGCTTAGGTTATTTGGGCCAAAGAAGCTGGGATTCAGGCAACCAAAAATCACGATAATGCCAACTAGGCATGCTGCCAGCAGGACTTGCTGACGCGTCTGCGGCCTTCCCGGGATCGGTATCGGCCCGATCCCGGAACGCGTTGGCGCTCTATCCGTGCGCTTCACAATTGAGGTCTGGGCCGCTGCCAGTCGCTCTGGCTACGGAGTCGTTCGATAAAAGTACTGGGTCTGGTTTCCCATATTGTCCTTGGTGATCAGAACGTCCGGAATGATATTCGCCTTTTGGACCGGGGGTTTGCCATTGGCAGCGTCATAGGCCATTTGCACGGCCATCTCGCCTTCCTTGACCGGCTGCTGCGCGATGAGTCCTATGAGATCTCCGGCCTGGAGCGCTTTGACCTCGCTCGGCTCGGCATCGTAGGCGATAACTTTCACTTGACCTAGCTTTCCAATATTGCGCAGCCCTTGGATGACGCCGATCGCTGTCTCATCATCAATGCAGAAAATTCCCTGGAGATGAGGATAGCGCAGCAGCAGGTCACGAATGATTTGCGCTGCATGGGCGGGTTGGTCCTGGCTGAACTGATAGCCCAGATAATGCAGTCCGGGGTAGGTTTTCACCTTCTGCTCAAACCCCTGCATCCGGAGTTGGTCAGTTGTCGTGCCGGGTAGCCCGTTCATTACATAAACGTCTCCGCTACCACCAAGCGCTTTGTCCAGGAGATCCGCCGCCAGCGCGCCGCCGCCAACATTGTCGCCAGTGACGCGCGCTGTGAGCACGCTCGTGTCAGCCACGGTGGTGTCTGCGGTCACGACGGGGATGTGCATACCGAGCGCACGATTCACCGACGGCATCAGTGCGCTTGCATCAGTCGGCACAAGCACGAAAGCGTCCGGATGCTGGTTCAGGATCGCATTGACGAACGGCAGCTGCGCGCTCGGAGAGTATACGCCCATCGGCCCTTGCCAGACGAGATGTATGCCGAGCTTTTGGGCCTCTTGCTCCGCCCCATACTGCATCGATATGAAGAATGGGTCCGAAGCCAAGCTAGGCACGAATGCGATTGTTGCCGGCTCTGCTGCAAATGCTGCGGGCGACACAAGTCCTGAAGCGACCAGGCCCGCACTAAGTGTCACAATAGATACACAGAGACGAAAGATGTTGCTTTGCATCTGGAGTTTCCTCGCCTGTCATTGATTTTCATTCAGCCGTAAACGACACGGAAGAATGCTGCCAGCGGGGCGCCATTATTGCGCATTCCACCTTTGGCCAATTCTCCGTTGCCATGCGCCTGTTTCGACCCTCCGTCAAAGGAACGAAAGAGACACCCCGTTGGTGGGTCTCGGCCGTCGCTGTCTCGACATAGACCAGTCTCAGTCCGTGAGCAATGGGTATTTGTGGTCTGTCACAACAAAAGGGGCTGCTAGTCCGGAGGGGAACGGACGTTGGCGCGGGATGCATTCGCGCGTCCTCGCGGATCCCGCTCTCACCATTTGTTTTCCTGCGTCGCTCACGCCTCCAGTGAATCCACCTCGGGTGGTCACGTTCTCGCTGCGGGCACGGAAGCTGGCGGGCGACTTTTAGTCACGGAGCAAGGTGAGCGCTGGCCTGTCCTGGGCGATCCTGCTTTGGTCGATCGAGAACATCTGCTGATGGATGAGGCACGCTCCCCCAAAGGCTGCTCCTTCCGGCCCGAGCGTGGAAAGCTCGATTTCCGGAGCCGGGTATGTCTGGAGAAGCTCACGATGCACTGCCTTCGTGACTTCGGCTGCCACATGCCGGAATATGACTGCGCCCGATCCGCCCAGAATGATAAGACCCGGATTGAGTACCGCGATGAGTTGGACAAGGCCTCGGGCGAGCGCGCGGCCCCAGATCGACGCCGCCATTCGTGCCGTCGGGTCTCCCCGCTGGAGCGCGCCAAGAAGGTCGGCAAGCGTGGCAGCAGCGGAGCCACCCTTCCTACGATAGATCGCCAGAAGCGCATCCTTGCCAATATAGCTCTCCAGGTGCCCAGGCTTTTGCCGCCCACCGGAGAAGCCTCCTCTGCCAACGATTAGCTGCCCGAACTCGCCCGCAAAACCGAACGCCCCCCTGAAAAGTCGGCCGCCCACCGTGATGCCGCCGCCGACACCGTTTTCGATGAGCAGAAAGGCAACCACATCAGAACGCTGAGAGGTCCCGCGATAGGTTTCACCAATTGCGAGCGCATTTGCGTCATTCTCAACCATCACCGGAAGGTCCGGCATGACGCGCTGACGCAGCATGGTGGCAAGAGGCACGTCTCGCCAACCCATGGTTAGAGCATTGCATACAACTCCGTCTTTGACCAAAGCAGGAATGACGACGCAAAGGCCTCTCGGCGGGCCGCGGTCTGCAACGCTCGCCATGGCAGATCGTATGAGTTCGGCAATCCTGCGCACGCCTGTTTCCGGCGACCGATGAGCTGCATCAAAGGAAATGGACCGGTGCACGATCTGACGGCACACCATATCTGTTACGACGACTGTTAGGCGATCGACGCCGAGTTCAGCCCCGATGAAGGTGCCACCGGCAGGATCAATCTCGATCACTATGCCCGGGCGCCCGACTCGTGCCGTACCAGGATGCCTGGAGTGTGACTCGTGCTCGATAACAAGGCGCTCTGCCATCAAATCGGCGATGATACTGCCTGTCGTCGAGCGGTTGAGCCCAAGCACCCGGCCAAGATCTGCCCGACTCATCCCGCCTTCTCGAAAGAGGACATTCAGCGCGCACATTGCGTTCACATGCCGAACAGACTGCTGGGTGGCCATCAGGCCTCCTGATTGAACCGACGGGATGTCAGAAACGTACCGGATACCCTATTGGCACAGCTAACCAATATTTTGCAAAATCACAGATGATTCCAAAGAGGTCCCGGCCTCGGAGTCCCGGGGGTGTCAGTGAAGGCGCAGAAGTTCGCTTGCGCCCCTGCCGTCGCGGGCTCTTTATGGGATGGCGTGCCGACCGCACGAGTCCAATATATTGCCCGATATGCCCAAGCAACGCTGACAGGAGCCAACGGTGCGGTCGGAGTAGCGATCCGCGCCGAGATCGGCCACGCCAAGATTCGAATATCAAATCGACGATCTGGCGCCAGCATTCCAGCGTGCCAAACCGAGGTCCCGATGATCTCTGCCATGCCATACTGGCTCGGTGGATCCTCTGCTCAATGCGCTCAGACCGTTTGAATCAATGCCCGTCGCGCCAAAGATTGCCTTGTGCCAGCTTTCAGGGAAAGCCGGCACAGAACTCTTTGCCGAGATGCCCGATTCACGCGGCGAAAAGTGCTCGCTCCGCCGCATTACCCCGACGAGCGTCTGGCGAACCGAGAACAAGGCCCTTGCCTTTTGTTGATAGTAGCAACAAACTAGGCTCCGTTCAACCCCGAGATCAGTCTTGGCCAGGTGTCCGGGCTGGCAGGATAGCGACCGAAGGAAGGAAAAGCCCCTGCTGCACGGGAATTCGGCAAAGCCAATCGACGTGCTGAAGCTTCTTCCGTTCGGCCTCCGGCCAGCGAAGGCGGCGGCACCAGTTTCCGGCTGATGGTTATTTTCGTGCATCACGCAGCAGGGAATCCGACAGGAAGGGAATTGTTCTGTCATGAAAGCCCGGCCGACGAGCGGGGCGCAACAATTCGCCCATATTGCAGACAGGCTGCGTACCACCGCCAGCAATCCGGTGGAGCAAGGTGTTCAGAATGGATTCATCACGAAATCGGATTCCTGCTTTCGCCTAAGGGGGTCTCGGTTCCGTCTGCGATATCATATCCACGGAGCGCCCGTCGCTGAGCATCTTCCGCTCAACGCCAGGCATCGTCGACATGGGTGACATCGAATGTCCTCCCTAGAGGAAACTATGGCTGATTACATCATCGTGGGCGCCGGCTCTGCCGGATGCGTCCTGGCCAATCGACTATCCGCGGATCCCGCCGTTAGAGTTGTGCTGCTTGAAGCCGGGGGAAAGGATACCAATCCATTCATCCGGATGCCGGCTGGATATCTCGCGCTCATGAAGTCTGGCGCGATTGACTGGCATTACCATACCGATCCACAGCCCTACATGAACAACAGAGTTATGTTCTGGCCTCGCGGCAAGGTACTCGGCGGGTCAAGCTCGATCAATGGGATGGTCTATATTCGCGGACATGCATCCGATTACGACTTGTGGGGTCAGTTGGGCAACCGTGGTTGGTCGTTCGATGACTGTTTGCCGTATTTTATACGCTCCGAAGGGCGCGAAACCGGTGCCGACGACTACCACGGCGGATCGGGGCCTCTGCGAACAAGTCGTCTGCCGGAAATTACGCATCCATTGACCAAAGCGTGGTTCCGCGCTGGTGAGCAGTGTGGCTACCCGGCAACAGATGACTTCAATGGTCCGCAACAAGAGGGCTTTGGTCCGGTCGATAGTACTGTCGCCAATAATCAACGCGCAAGTGCAGCGCATTGCTACCTCCACCCCATAATGAACAGGCCCAATCTTCGGGTAATCACAAAAGCGCTGGTATCGCGCGTGTTGATCGAAGGCGGGCGCGCCGTTGGAATCGAATATATCAAGGGCCGTGACCTTTTGACGCTGACAGCCGAGCGCGAAGTGATCTTATGCGGTGGAGCAATCAATTCTCCTCAACTGCTTCAATTGTCCGGAATCGGGGATGGCGATCATCTGCGCTCAGTGGGTATCAAAACCATCCATGAACTGAAGGGGATCGGAAGAAACCTTCAGGACCACCTCGCGGCCGGGGTAAAGCAAGTCTGCACGCAGCCGATCTCGTTCTTGAAACATGTCAGGCCAATAGGGGCTACAAAGGCGTTCATCCAATATATGCTGGCGAAGTCTGGCCCAGCCACCTCGCACGGACTGCAAGCCATGGCTTTTCTCAAATCTCAGCCAGAGATTGTCGCTCCGGACTTACAATATTTCTTTGTCTTGCTGATTTACAATGATCATGGCCGGAAGATCGTCAATGAGCATGGCTTTATGGCTTATTTTAATATCACTAGGCCTGAAAGCCGCGGAACGGTCATGATACGGTCACCGGATCCCCGTCAGCACCCTTCGATCCAGCCGAATTATTTGCACGCACCAGAGGATGTGAGGATTATGCGAGACGGAATTAAAATTGGCAGAGACATCATATCGCAAAGGGCATTCGATCCATATCGTGGTCGAGAGTATGGTCCAGGCTCCGATGCCAAGACCGATACAGAGATAGATGCCTATATTCGTAAAACATCAGAAACGATCTACCATCCGGTCGGAACCTGCAGCATGGGATCTGATCCTTTGTCCGTGGTTGATGATCGCTTGCGTGTTCACGGATTGGACGGATTACGCATCGTCGATGCCTCAATAATGCCAAGGCTTGTGACGGGAAACACAAATGCCCCGACGATCATGATCGCGGAAAAAGCAGCCGACTTCATCATCGGAAACTCTTTTCCAAGGGCTTAGAGGCTGCCTCTGAACAGCCTGATAATGGGGCACGGGGTGGTTGATTCCGATGGGTTATCGAGATCACTTTGGAAGAACCGCCCTCGTGTCGACCGCAATCATCCGTGCGCCGCATCAGCGCGATGGGCTCCGCTTTGGTGGTACGGTTAGAAACGCCGAGTTGAAG
>JASHVY010000149.1 GCA_030044345.1 Acetobacteraceae bacterium
ACCATGCAGACATCGTTTTTCACGACGGCAGCGCAGAATTTTACAGACAATGAGCAGCTTCTCCAGACACTCGAGGAAGAGCTGGCGACCGGCAATGCGGTTTCGACAGCGAGCGCCGGTCCGGCCGCTTTCGTCGAGGCGACCGCCGATACAGACGATGTCGGGCAGCTCACCGCCGAAGACAACAGTCAAACCAATATTCAAAGCACGCTCGGCCTGGGCAGCACGGCCCTGAGCGAGGCTGCGACCATACTCGACAAAATCCAGCAAGCAACCCTCGAGGCGATCAACGGAACCGCCAACGGCTCCGAATTTCAATCGCTGTCCGGGCAGGTTCAACAGAATCTCCAGCAGCTCATCGCGATTGCCGATACGACAGACAACGACGGCGACTTCATTTTTGCCGGCACCGCCAGCAATACCAGGCCATTCGCACAGAATGCCAGCGGCACCGTCGCTTATTTCGGCAATGATGGAACTTCCTCGGTAGAGGTGTCACCCGGCATCACCGTCAATGCCGCCTTGAGCGGCACTGCTTTTACCGGCGGTTTTTCCGGCGATGGATTCGCATCCGTTGCGGCGGCGAGCGGCAATACGGGAACGGCGACATTCCTGCCGGTGGGTGTGGCGAACGATTCCTCTGCAACGCAATTCCAGCAGGGCTCGGCACCCATCACCATTTCCTTTTCCGCCAATGCTTCCGGAGGGACCACGTACACCGCGACCCAGGGGAGCGCCACCATTTCCAGCGGCCCGGCAAAAGCTGGTGAAGACATCACCCTCGATGGGGTGCAGTTTCAGTTGAGCGGAGCGCCGGCTTCCGGAGACAGCTTCACCATCACCCCGGCGCGACCGCAATCGGTGTTCGCCCTGGTCCAGGGCATTCAAGACGCCCTGGCCACGCCCGGGACAACCGCGGCAGAACGCGCCCAGACCGCGCAAGCGCTGGGGAATGCGCTTTCCGGCATCAGCCAGTATCAGAATATCATCACATCCGAGAATGCCCGGATCGGCGTCGTTCTTCAAACCGTGTCCAATGCGCAGAACGACAATGCGCAGACGATCACCAGTGACCAGAACAATGCCGCCACCCTGACATCGGCCAATGTTCCCCAACTGCTCACCGAGATCGATGAGCAAACCACCGCCTTGCAGGCCGCGCTACAGGCGTTTGGCGTGACACAGGGCCTGAACGTCTTCAATTTTCTCTAGCCGGATCGAGAAGAGCGAACGATGGCGACCTGCCAGCCGGAGCCACTGTCCCGACGCGCCATTCTGATTGCCGGATATTATCGGACGGGGACCTCCGCCCTGAGTGGGGCGCTCGCAGAAGCCGGTGTCACCATTCTGAACAACACCGAGGCGAATGAGCACAACCCGCGAGGCTTCTTCGAGGACACCGCGCTCATCCAGCTCGAGATGGATGTGCTGAGCGCGCTCGGTTCGATCTGGAGTGATGTACGCTTCCTTCCAGAGGGCTGGCTCGATCGGCCCGACATGTCCATCTATGTCGAACGGTTGACCGGCATTCTTGTCAAGAAATTCCCGTCTGCCCCGCTTCTCGCGATCAAGCATCCCCATATCTGCCGGCTTGCTCCCATCTATCGTCGGGCGCTGGAATCGATGGGGATTACGTGTTCGGCGGTACGCACGCATCGTGATCCCTATGTCATCGCCACCAGCCAGAAGAAGAAGAATGCGCTCCCGCGAGCACATGCGCTTCTCCTTTGGGCGAGCTATGTCGTCGATGCCGAACGGAATACACGCGAAATTCCCCGGGCGCTCGTCCTTTACGATTCCCTGGTCAGCGACCCGGCAGAAACTGTGCGCAGCGCCCTGACCGAGCTCGGCGCCGTCTCTGCCGGAACCAGCCGCGGCTTCGTCACCAAGACATTGCGGCGCAGCAGTCCAACCCCGGCTGACGGCCTCTATCCGCCGCTGGGCGAGCTGGTGGCGGATGTCGAGCAGGCCATGATCGGCGATGCTGCTCCCGAAATATGGGACGAGCTTCGCATCAGGGTCTCCGATCTCGGAAAGTTTCTCGTGGAGATCGGCGAGACGCGCAACAGGGTCGTGCCTGGAATTGGCAGTTCCCTCATAGGACAAAATCAGAAACAGACCGCACTTCTGGCCAGTGGCGCCCACACCGGAAACAAGCTTCGGCCCCCCGAGCGAACCGACGAGGCGGCCAAAACCCGAATTCTCAAGCGACTTGGCGAGGTCTCCGCCCCGAGCCTTTCCGTGTTCGTGGTTGCTCCGCAGGGCATGTCGGAACAGTGCGCCGCGACGATCGGGTCGCTGCGCGCAGGCTGGCGCCAGCCTGACAAGCTCGTCGTCCTCGAAGCTGGAGAACGGGCAGAAAAACGAGAGGATTTCATCTTCACGCTCGCAAATGATGAAGCCCTGGCGAATGCGCTGCGCCATCGTTTGAACGCAGAAGCGGATACCGACTATGTATCCGTTCTGAATGCGGGAGATACCTTGGAACCGGACTGTATCGCCCGACTGATGCTTGCGGCGAGCCTGGCCGACGCGCATCCGGCGATGCTCTATTGCGACGAAATCGTGGCTGCATCGGAACATCCCTGGATCCGGGCCAAGCCCGCCTGGGATATCCACCGACTTCGCGAGTCCTGCTTTGTCGGTGACTGGGTATGGTACGCGACCCGGGCTCTCCGCGAGATCGGCGGGCTCAAGGAAGACTATCCCGGAGCCGAGGAGTACGATGTGCAGCTTCGTATCGCCGAGCTCGGCCTTCCCGTCCTTCGCGTTCCGGAAGCCCTGTTCGTCCGCCACCCTGGCTCGCGACGCGATTCCGTCTCTCTGGAAGCGGCGATCGCGAACGCCGCGCGTGCGATCGACGCCCATCTGGCCCGCTGCCAGATCGTTGCGAGTGCGAAAAAAGGCCGCTTTCCCGGAACGTTCACGCTTGAATATGACGCCACCCAGACTCCGATGGTGATCGGCATATCCTGCGCCGGGGCCAGCCCGACCCGCGTGCATGCAACCGCCAAGCGTATCCTCGCTTCCATGCAGCCCGGCGATCGATTGATCTACCTTGCCGGCGAGCTTGCCGAGGGAGATCCACTAAACACATATCTTTCGGGTGTGGACAACGAAATTTCCCCCAATCACGCGAATATCCGGGTGCATCGACGCTCGGCCCCTCTCGGCGAAATCATCTGTGATCTGGCGCGCATGGGCGAAGACGAGGGATATGTGGCGGTGATCGACGCCAAAGCGACACCCGACCGCGGCAATGAGTTTGATCTTTTGAGACGGATTCTGGACTCGGCTCCGGATGCGGGCATTGCCGGGTTGCGAGCCTATTATCGCGAGGGGGAAACGACACGCCTGCTCGGGCCCCTGCTTCACGGTGCCGCCGCGAGAATCGGCGCCGGCCGCGACGCCGAGAATCCCGGCCCGGGCGCATGGCTGGCTGCCATGCAGAAAGTGAGCGCGGTGGATGGACCCTGCATCGTTCTGCGCAAGGGCCCAGCCGAGTTTCGCAAGCGGATCTCCGGGCTCACGACATGGAGCGAAATCTGCGAAGCTGCCGGCAGATCGGGTCTCGCGACACTCTGGTGCCCCTCCCTGAAGTCCGAGGTTCCCGCGCCGGCGTCGGCCGGCAAGGACATTGAAGTCATGGCGGCCGCCAAGAGCCGATATCAGCCTGAATATCACCATCCCGCGCTCTCCTTGATTGGGGATCCCGTTCTTCTCGAGTCCCGGCTTGGCCTGGTCGAGGAGAGCCCCGGAGATATCGGCAATCTTGTCTCCGGCGAGCCGGATTCTCATTTGGTGAGCATCGTCCGGGGGCTTCGCCGTCGCGGACTGACAACGGCGACCTGGGCGCAGGACGGCGTCGACTCCTATAGCATCTCAAGGTCAATTCAGGCTGGCCGGCGGTGGCTCCGAATCAATCCAAACTATCTTTGGGACGAGGTTTCCGAGTTCACCGCGCTCTGGACCAGACCGCCATCCACCGCCGAGCACAAGATCGTCAAGGCGGCGACGATTTGCGTCGGCACGTCGGCGGCCATCGTCCGCCGGCTTTCCGGGATGGGGGCACGACGAACCAAGCTTCTGCCGCCAAATCTCGATCGTTCACTGTGGGAGAGAATGACGCCACCCTCTCACGAGAAGAAGCTCGCGATCTGGATCGACGAAAAGGTTCGTGTTCCGTGGCTTTCCGATATGATCGGTGCCACAAAAGAGCATTGCTCGTGGGCCGTCGTCAGCAACGCCGAGCTTTCCCTGCCCGGCGATGTCGCAAAGCTGCGTCGTCCCATTTTTGAGGACGGCTGGCGCGATCTGTTCGCAACGCTTCGGCCGACCCTTCTCGTTCGCCCAACCCCTCAAGTCGCCTGGCTTGATGATCACGTATTGCTCATGGCGGCCGCCGCAGGTTGCTCCCTCCTTGCGGGGCGTGAAAGCTTCTCTGAACGACTGCATGCGAGCCGGAATATTGTCTGGCTGGCGTCGGACCTGACCAATAGCTGGATCGACGCGATAAAATCGGACAAACCATCTCCAGCGCCTTCGGAAAGCCGCTTTTCCGACTTCCCTGAAAGCTTCTGGTTGCAAGCCGATCATGCTCAAGACTGGCTTGACATCGATCCCGTGTTGGCGCCGAAGCCCGATAAGGCGGCGAAGGTTGCATGACACGTCGCGCTTTGCTTTTTGCGGCCGCCTGCTGCCTTGCGCTCTCTCTCCTGCCAGCCCCGTTGGCTGCGAGGACGGCACACGAAGCGCCCGCTGATGTCACGGCCGCGATCCTGGCCGCGTTGCCAAAAACCGAACGCAACGCCGTCCAGATCGGGCCTTCGGCAGCGGGGAGAATGGCCCGCTGCCTCGCTCCACTTTCGGCGTCGATCATAGGAGACGGCATCTACCGGACTGTTCGAATCGACTGTGCCTCTCCGCGCTGGAACATCTATGTCGGGGTATCCCTGGGCCGGATGGAAACCGTTCTGGTCGCCACCAGAAACATTCCCTTGGGGAAGGCGCTGACGATCAAGGATTTCCGGTGGGCTCAAGTGAGATCAACAGATTTGCCCGGCAAGCCCATCTCGGCTCGGGACGCGATCGGAAAACAAATCGCGGCTCCGCTCGCTCCGGGCGACATCATCACGAGCAGCGACGTTATCATGCCGGTTGCCGTTCACAATGGAGAGAAGCTCGTCATCCATTATGCGAGATCCGGCGTAACTGCGACCGCGGTTGGAACGGCGCTCGAATCGGGTACTTTGGGACAGAGCATATTGGTGCAAAACGACGAGAGCCACAGAGAGATCACCGCGACGATTGTCGGTGCCGGAGAACCGATCCTGTCGGGCCAGTCATGCATCATCGCCTCGAGATGAGTTCATGACAGGCTGGATCGAGGGAAACAGGCTCCGATTTCAGGTTTTGGCAGTTCAGGGCGGCCCCCTGTCGCTCACGTGGAAGAAGGGACGGATTCCCCCTCTTTTCCGCAAACTTTTTGGGGACTGCATCCGCGTCGATCTTAATCTTTTGTTTCTAAAGTCGTGTCATGCTCCCTTCAGCGCATCCAGAACCCGAATGACATAGGGCCGTGGAAGCGTGGGTCTAGCCTGGAGAGGATCTGCTGGAATGTCCTCATCTTCGAAAGGAGTGCCCTCTGCCTGCAAAAGCAGAGGATGTCATCTTTGTCTGCATGATCGAAGAGCTTCCTGTTTGTTTTACCGGAACAAAATCTCCAATAACGGATCTTGATCGCCTTATTTGCGGCCAGACGGACATGGGCTGAAAACCGACGAAAGACTTTCGGTCGACTCGATATCGAGCTGCATTCCGGACTCCGTTCGATTCTGCGGATTGATCATCTCTGAAGCCTGGATATCCAAAGGCCCTTTTTTTCCGGGCCGAAGAGCGAGCAACGGTAAAGTTGAACCTGAGCAAGAGGAACACTCATGGGGTTGCCGGTCACGTTGCTATCGCAAGCGCACGACTCCACATCGGAAACCAGGGTAGGACTCTCGTCCTCCGGGAACCAGGATGGATTTGGCAAAACCCTGCAGCAGGCCCTGACCGACGTAAGCCAATCCCAGACCGCGGCAACCACCGCAGAAAACGCCGTGGCGAGCGAGAAACCCGGCGCTTCGGCATCCACCGCCCTGGTGCTCTCGGACCAGGCCGAAATCGGATGGAACGCCGTGGTTGCCGTGCGAAACGAGGTGGTATCCGCCTATCAGACCATGGTGAACATGCAGATCTAGGAAGAGATTTGCGATGGATTTCCGCATCAAGCCGCGTTTTCTCCCGGACTCGGGTCATGGGATCGCCTGATGTGTCCGCGGCATCCTGCTTACGAGCGGCGATGGGCTTCGAATGACCTTGGATGACGCCAAGACCTTCAGCCGGCGCTTTTGGGAGCGGATCAGAAACATTCCGCTGCCATTGGGCTTGGGCATGGCTGCGATCCTCGCAGCACTTCTGCTCCTGGCTGCCATCGGCATGTCGGGGCCGCCCTATCAGGTACTGTATGAGGGCCTCACGCCGCAGCAGGGCGGCGAAGTCATCGCCGAGCTTCAAAAACTCGGAATCCCCTATCAGCTCGATCGTGCCGGCGCGATCATCAAGGTGCCGCTTGCGGACCTGGGCAGGGCGCGGCTTGAACTCGCCAGCAATGACATGCCGGCGCAAAACACGTCGAGAGCCTGGGAAGCCCTCGAAAATGCTCCCATGACCGCGAGCGAGGCATCGATCCAGGCCCTGCAACGGGAAGCCGAACAAAACAGTCTTGAAGAGTCCATCAAGCGGGTTTCCGGTGCGCAGGACGCCCAAGTGCTTATCGCACTGCCGCAAGATACGCCCTTTCTCGCGACCCAACCCAGGCCCAAGGCTTCGGTCGTGCTGATCGGTGCTCCGGAGGAGGACGAATCGCTCGGTGCGACGGTGGCACATCTGGTGGCCGGAGCGATTCCCGGCCTGGCCCTGGAAGATGTCGTCGTCGCGACGAGCGGGGGAAGAATTCTTTACCCTGAGTCTTCGACCTACGACGCTTCGCAGCAGCTCGCCATCCAGCAGGATGTCGAGGCCATGCAGGAACTCAAGATCCGTTCTCTGTTGACACCCATCGTCGGCCCGGGAAATTTCCGCGCAACGGTGTCGGCCGACATCGAATTTGGCGATACCAAGATCACTTCCGTCAGCTACGGTCCGCGCTCCTATCCCGTCTCCGCGGATGTCGAGCAGACACGGCGCGCGGGGAATCAAACCTTGCCGATAGGCATTCCGGGGGCACTCTCAAATCAGCCCCCTGGTTCCACGACCGCTCCGCTGAACCCCACCGCCGCGGCCGCGCCCGGCGCGACCGGTCAGCCGGCAACTGGGGCGCCGGCAACCGGGAACGGGCAGCAAACGGCCGCGGCATCGTCAGCACAGCAAACTCCGGTGAGCACGTCGCGGCGTTCGCAAACGCAATACGCCATCGACCAGACGAGCACGGAAGACCATCCGGCAAGCTGGCGCGTCAAAGCGATTTCGATCTCCATCGTTGTCAATCAGGCTGCGCTGCAAACAATCGATGTCACGCGCCTGAAGACCCTCATTGCCGGGACCACCACTGTTCCGCTCGACAGCTTCGCCGTGATTCCCGCCAAGTTCATCGCTTCCGGAGCGTTGCCGAGGGAACAGTCTCACTCCGATCTGGAGAGCGCGCTGAGAGCCGCTCTCCTTCTCACAGCAGCGATCGCAGTGCTGGCCGGACTCCTTTCGCCTTTGCGGCGCTGGCTCGTCTACCTTGTCGCGCGGCCGCGAAGAATGATCATCGAGCCGGAAAAGAATCCGGAAGAGGATGTGCATGCGCGGGCGCGCATCCTGCTCGGGCATTCCGTTGACAAGGTTCGCCTGACTGTTCAATCGGAACCACTGGTCGTCGTCAAAACGTTGCAGAAATGGCTGGAACAGACATAGACGCCGCCACCCTTTCGCCACCCGAAAAGGTTGCCGCCGTTCTGCTGGCAATGGGCGAATCATCCGCGGCAATCATCCTGCGGCAGATGGACGAAAAATCCATCGCCGCCGTTTCCGACGCGATGGCCAGGATGCGCAATATCGATATCAAGATGACGACCGAGGTCATGGGCGATCTCGTTGCGGATCTTGAGGCAAATGGAATAGCGACGCCGGGCGGGGTCAGTCAGCTTCGACGGCTTCTGATTTCCGCCTTCGGAGAGCAGCACGCGGGGGAAATCATAGAAAGGATGATGCGGTCCAGAGACGGCGCGATCGATATCCTTTCCGAGATCGATCCCAAAACCCTGGCCGAGCAGGTTCGTCAAGAGCGCCCCCAGCTTCTCGCCGTGCTTCTCGGGCATATGAACAAGCTTTCGGCTGCCGGATTCCTGACTGCTTTGCCGGAGGAAGCCGTTACCGAGATCATCTACCGTTACGCAAGGATGGACACGATACAGCCGGCAGCGATGACGGAAATGCGGAGCATGCTGACCGAAATGCTGGGCGGCCACATCGAATCAAAGACGACGATGATAGGCGGAATTCGCAATGCGGCCGATCTGCTCAATGGATTGGGGCCCGCAGCGTCGGAGCGTGCCCTGGCCCATATCCGCGAGACCGACGTGGAACTTGCCGACCGAATACGCGAAAATATGTTCACCTTCGAAGACCTCATGAGGTTGTCCGACCAGGCCCTCCAGACAATTCTTCGCACCATCGAGCCGGACCGTCTCGCCCCGGCCCTTCGTTCGGCCTCTCCGGAAATGCGGGAGAAAATCTATGCCAATGTTTCTCGGAAGACGGCGCAATTTCTGCGCGACGAAGTTGAAAACGGACCCCTTGTCACGCGCTCCGACGCGCAAGCCGCGCAACGGGTCATTCTCGAGGCGGCCATGGCGCTTGTTCAGGAGGGTAAGCTCTCGCTCCGCAGCGAAGAGGACATGGTATAGAAGTCTCCGGATGCCCATGCCGATCGCATCGGCTGATCGGTTGAGATGCGTGGCTCACGAGTTCTGATCTTCGATCGGCGGGGACAGTGAAAACGCAAATCCATCCCGTGGCTTCATCTGCCAAAACGGCCGGTTTGCGCGATTTATCCCCTGTTTCGGATGAAGATGCCTGGCTCAAGGCGGCAACCGACGCTGCTGCATGGCGAGTGCTCCCTGACCGGGATTCCGCAAAAGACCCCGCCAGAGAGGCATCTTCCGGACGAACCCATCAACATGGTGATGCGGAAAGCCGAACGACCCAAGGTCCCGATGTCAAGGCGCATGAAGGCGAATTGGACGATGGCGATGGAGATCGGGATCAAGGAGATCAGGAAGATCGGGGAGATCGGGGAGATCAAGGCTGGGTCGATCGAGGCACGGATGCGACATGGGCGCCCCCTGCTTCGCATTCTTTCCCTCGACCAACGGACAATGATGAGAGTGCCGCCGCCTCGAGCGAAGGATCTGCTCCGATTTCCTCATTCGATCCGCCGCAAACGAGGGAAGGGCAAGCAGCGGGGACCGTGGAGGGAATCGAGAAACAGTCTGCGCTGCCATCGGCCGACGAGACCAAGGTTCCACGAGATCATCGCGCAATGGATCGCGCCAAAGATGTCAATGACGAGCACGATCCCCCCGCCAGAAAATCGAGCGAGGAGGCGGACGTACGGAAAGGCACCAAGCGAGCCATGCATGATGGTGCCGCGTTCAAAGCAAAAGGAGACGGCCGATCCAACAACGGTATCGCTGCGACCGGAAGCCTGGTTCACGCGACAGCGTCCGCAATGGCTGCGCCCTCCGGACGGAGGCTCGCGGGGCCTTCCGCTCCGACAACGCCACCGCACCTTGCGGCCGGGACCGTGGCTGGGACGGTGGCCGCAAGCAACTCGACCATGGTTCCGGCGCAGGACGACCGCGTGACAGGGCTAAGCTCGCCGGAGAGAAGCGGCCGCATCGCCGCCGCGCAGGCTGCGAGCAGTCCCGCTCCCATGACGGCTTCATCCCCCTCGATTGTTGCGAGCGAGTCTTCTGAGCCGGATGCCGAAATCAATTCTGCCGGTCAGCCTGATCAGCCTTCCCTGCGTCGCGCCGCGACAGATCTCGCGGGAATGGGTGGCGGCACCGTCTCTGTCACATTGCGGCCGCCAACGCTGGGCTTCGTGCGGTTGCAAATGGCCGTTGGGCCCACGGGGGCCACTCATATCCAGCTCATTGCAGCGACCCAGGGCGGCTACTCTGCCCTCACAGCCGCAGCACCCGCGCTGGCGCAGCATCTGGCGAATGCGGGCATCACCATCGGCTCTCTTCGAACGGCCATGCAGGGTCACTCAGGGCACGGGCAATCGCAGCAAGAGCACCGGAGCGGAGGGGGAGCGCCACCCGAACTGGAGCATTCGAAAGACGATCGAGACGACCAGGTTCTCGGCTATGCCTGAGCAGAGTTTCTTCCAGAAGATCGACCTGGTGCATAAGCAGAGACATTATACGAACACGCTGCCTGACCTCCGCCTCTTTCGCGAGAGATTCTTCCGCTCCTGTCGAACGCGCCTTTTTCAGACGCTGCGTCTCAACATACGCATCGATGACGAACGCTCGGACACTCTGCCGCATGACGACTATCTCGGCATGGTGCATGACGGACCATGCTTCTACACCATCTATGCGATGCCGCCGTTGCGCGGGCTTGCTCTCCTGAGCATCTCACGCTCCCTGCTGGCGGCGATTGTCGATGATCTGTTCGGTGCCGGCGATATCCGGGCCGCAATTGGCCAGAATGACCTCGACCTCTCAGGGATGGAGCGCCGAATCGGCACGAAATTCGGTCTTCTGGCGGCTCAATCGCTGCGGGATGCCTTTTCCCCACAGATCGAGCTTACCGCCACGGTGACCGGGACCGAGTCTTACACCGCACTCGTCTCCATCGCGGACCCCGCGGAGCCGCTCTGCATCATGGCTGCACGGTTTTTTCTTTCAACGGGTGGCGGCCTGGTTTCGATGGCCATCCCTTATCGCTCGCTGGAACCCCATCGTGCCGCCCTCTCTTCGGTCATCTCGATCGCCGGAAATGTCGATAGCGAACGGGCCTGGGAAGACCAGATGGAAGCCTCCCTGGACGAGGTTTCGATCGAGCTTGCCGTGCAGGCGGGCGTGGCAACGGTTTCCGTGCAGCAGCTATCGAAAATGCAGATCGGGGACATCATTTTGCTGAAGCTCTTCAGGCATGCGCGCATTGTTCCGGCCGACGGCAATCTATTGTGTCTTGCCGATTATGGAGAGCAGAACGGAGAGATTCATTTGCGAATGCATTCGGACGGAATGCCTTAGATGAGCTTGCGCAGCACGCGAGAGGATGGAGCCGACTCCATGCGGACTGAGATGGAACCGCTTCAGGACGCGGAGAAACCCAGCGATACCCAGGTCATACCGACCGCGATCGTCGAAAATGTTCTCGTCGATCTCGCCGTCGAGCTTGGACGAATGAATATGCGGATCCGCGACATAAAGTCACTTCGCCAAGGGGAAGTCATCAGCCTTCAGCGTCCGGTCGGCGATCCGCTCGACATTCGGATCAACGGCCGCATCGTGGCCAAGGGTGAAGTGGTCGCCACGGAGGGTCGCCAATACGGCATCCGCATTACAGAGATCGTCACGCGCGAATCCGGGCCAGGCAGCGCATGAGGATTCCCGACTGGTACATCGCAGGGGCCATGTCGTCCTTCATCGCCATGGCCGGCCCCCCCCTCGCTGTTTGCCTTGCCCTTGGGATCGCGGGCGCCATTCTCCAGACGACCACGCAGATTCGCGAGGCAGCGATCACCTTTGTGCCCAAGGCGATCGGGCTTCTCCTGATCATCGGATTTGGCGGCATGCTGATGTTCTCGGCTGAAGTCCGCTACGCCCGACATATCTTCCGGGACCTGGGCACGATGACCTATGTCGGCGCGCGCGACTGAGGGGCGGTCCCCGGCTCCGGAAACGAACCTGGCGTCACGCGTCGCGGCGCCGGTGATGGTGGCCGCCGTTCTCATGATGCTGATCGTGCCATTGTCGCCGGTGGCGATCTCGCTCATGTTCGCGCTCAACATCTCGGCCGGGCTCGTCATACTCGCGGCGGCCATGTATGTTCAGCAGCCGGCCGAGTTTCTTTCATTTCCATCGCTTCTTCTCGGCACCACGCTCATGCGGCTCGCGCTGAACGTCGCAACCGCCCGGGCGATCCTGCTCAGCGGCTATACCGGGACGAACGCGGCCGGACGGGTGGTCGAAGCTTTCGGCAGTTTCGTGGTCGGCGGGGACTATATCGTCGGCTTCATCATCTTCATCATCCTCATTGTCATCAACCTCGTGGTCGTGACCAAGGGGTCGAGCCGCGTGGCCGAGGTCAGCGCGCGGTTCATGCTCGATTCCCTGCCCGGCCGGCAGATGGCGATCGATGCCGATGTCAATGCAGGCGCGTTCACGGCAAAGCAGGCGGAGGGGCGTCGTGATCAGTTGCGGCGCGAGGCCGATTTTTTCGGCGCCATGGACGGCGCCTCCAAGTTCGTTCGAGGCGATGCCATTGCCGCCATCATCATCCTGACCGTCAACCTGGTCGGTGGCCTGCTGATCGGCACGCTCCAGCACGGCCTGCCGATCGGCGTGGCCGCGCATACCTATACGCTTCTCACGGTTGGCGACGGGGTGGCCGCGCAGGTTCCCTCACTGGCGATCTCGGTGGCGGCAGGCTTGATCGTGACACGCGTTGCCACCGGCGAGGACATCAGCACCCAGATCATCCAGCAGATCTCCCGCTATCCGCAGGCGCTATGGAGTGCCGGCGGAGTGCTCGCCATTCTCGGGCTCATGCCGGGCATGGCCCATTTGCCTTTCCTCCTGTTCGGCTTCGCCCTCATCGGGCTCGGAATTCAGATCACCGTAACGCGCCGACGACGCCGCGCGGAGCCGCCCGCACCGGAGAAAGCAGAGGCTCCGCAAGAAGGGCGCAGCCTGGACGTCGCCCTCGTGCAAAGGATCGATCCATTTGGCCTGGAGATCGGCTTTGCCCTGATTCCCATGCTCCAGCAGACGAAAGGAACGGGGCCAACCCTCCTCTCCCGTCTCACGGCCGTGCGACAGCAATATAGCAGGCGGATGGGTTTCGTCATTCCCAACATTCACGTTCGGGATGCGGCCGGGCTTCGTCCGCAGGAATATGTCTTCACCATTCGTGGCGCCGCGGTCGCCAAGGGTGAGGTCGTGCCCGATTCGATGCTCGCGATCGAAACTCCGGACATCCTTGAGAAGATCGTCAAAGGGCGGGCGGTCAAAGACCCGGTCTATGGACAGAGCGCGATCTGGATCAGCTCCGCAAAATCCAAGGAAGCCGAAACACTGGGCTATACGGTCGCCGAGCCGACCGCGGTGATCGCAACCCATCTCGGCTTCGTCCTCGACCGCCATGGCTGGGAAATGCTTGGAAGGGCCGAGGTCGAGGAGCTCCTTCTTCACCAGTCGAAGCTCCGCCCGAAAGTCGTCGAAGAGCTCCGCAATCGTGTTCAATTGGGAACAATCCGCCAGGTGCTTCAGAGTCTTCTGGCGGAAAACGTTCCCATTAAGGATTTCGAGAGAATTACGGATGCCATTGTCGATGCGTCGGAAGCCGTCATCAAGGATCCCGAGAAACTTCTGGCCCATGTCCGGTTTTTGATCAGGCGGCAAATCGTGTCCCGTTTCGCGGAGAATGATCAGATAATCCGTGTCCTCGTTCTGGAGCCCCAGCTCGAAGCCCTCGTTCACAAGGCTGTCGGCACCGCCCGGGAGCACGGATTCGAGCAGATCATCGAGCCGGGCACGGCCCGCCTCCTGCGCGCGGCCGCAATGCAGGGGCGGCAGACTGCGGAGCGTCTCAAGCATAAACCCGTGCTGGCCGTGCAAAGCGCGATTCGCCATCCTGTCGCGCGCTCTCTCGATCAAATCATGGCGGTCATTGCGGCAGAAGAAATTCCACATTCGATGAATGTTGTCGTTATCGACGCGATCAAGCCGCCGAACATGGAGCAGAAAGCGGAAGCCGATCGTGCTGCATGA
>JASHVY010000150.1 GCA_030044345.1 Acetobacteraceae bacterium
GAGAATGCCGTCGTGCTTTCGGTCGATGAGAAGCCATCTATTCAGGCCCTGGAGCGCGCCCAGGGATATCTCAAGCTGCCATCCGGACGGGCGATGATCGGTCAGTCGCACGACTACAAGCGGCACGGGACGACGACGCTCTTTGCCGCCCTTGAGGTTGCGACCGGCAAGGTGACCGGGCGCCATTACAAGAGACGTCGCCGCGTCGAATTCCTCGACTTTATGAACAAGGTGGTGGCCGACTATCCAGACCGGGAGATCCACGTGATCCTTGACAATCTCTCGACGCATAAACCGAAGCGTGACCTCTGGCTGGCGCGTCATCCCAATGTCCGCCGCCATTACACGCCGACCCACACATCCTGGCTCAATCAGATCGAGATCTGGTTCTCGATTCTCAGTGGAAAGTCGTTGAGCGGCGCCTCCTTCCAGGCCGTCGATCAACTCAAGGCTCACATCGACAGCTTCATCGCCAGCTACAACGCGAACGCTCGTCCGTTCGCCTGGACAAAGAGCCAAGTCCACCAAAAGCGCCTCAAGCCGTGTTTCGCCGATCAATGATTCCGGATACTAGGCAGGACATGGGAGTCTCCGATCTTCTTCGGTTTGAACGTGTCAGCAAGACGTTCGGTCGCCTCAAGGTGCTCTCGGAGGTAAACCTTGCCGTACGCAAGGGCGAGGTCGTTTGTATAATCGGTCCCTCCGGGGCAGGAAAATCGACTCTGCTCCGTTGCGTCAACTACCTAGAGACAATCGATTCTGGCACCATCTTCTTCGAAGGCAAGCCGGTGTACCGCTACTACGTAGGCGATCAGGTCGTCATCGATTCCGAACGACGCGTCGAGGCAATTCGTACCCAGATTGGCATGGTCTTTCAGTCCTTCAATCTCTTCCCTCACATGACAGCAATCGGCAATGTCATCGAAGCACCAATTCATGTGCTCCGCGAGCCGGTGCAGCGCGTACGGGAACGGGCTATCGCACTGCTCGAGAAAGTCGGCCTTGCGGAGAAAGCGGACGCCTTCCCCCATCAGCTCAGTGGGGGACAGCAACAACGCGTCGCGATCGCACGTGCCCTGGCAATGAATCCGAGACTCATGCTGTTCGACGAGGCGACAAGTGCGCTCGATCCGGAGCTGGTGGGAGAGGTCCTGCGGGTGATGCGTCAGTTGGCCACCGAAGGAATGACCATGCTCGTTGTCACGCACGAGATGGCTTTCGCTCGCGACGTCGCGGATAGGGTGGTGTTCATGGCTGATGGCACGGTGGTAGAAGAGGCCACCCCTGAGGTGATCTTTTCGAGTCCACGCAACCCACGCACCCAGCAGTTTTTACAAACTATCCTCGAACGGAATGGGCGCGGCTAGCCGTGTTCACAACTGGATTGTGCGCCCGTTGTAATAGGGTTTGCGGGCGCTGGGCTGATAATAGCGAAGGGAGAAATGATCGTCATGGAGAAAGAAGCAATTCAACCGGTCGTGGCGCCACTCGCGCGCCGCAGCTTGATTGTCGGCAGTGGAGCTCTGACCGCGGGTACTCTCGCGGTAGTGGGAGCGGTGGCTTCGGCTTTTGCCGCTGAACAGCCTGTAGTCGACAGCACGTTCAAGGATTTTACGCTATCGCAGTTTCAATGCGATGACTCCTTGATCAGGGTGCAAAAAAAGGGTGAACTGGTCCTCACCACCTCGAACGATTGGCCCTACTCGTATCTCGACTCGAAGACTGGCGATTTCGCAGGAATTGACGCAGATATTATCACAGTCTGCGCTAAAATGCTCCGCATTCCACGAATCACCGTCAAGACGGTCGCTTTCGATGGGATGATTCCTGGCCTGTTGGACGGTCGGTTCGACATCGTCGGCGACTCGATCCACTACACAAAAGCGCGTGCTAAGGTCGTCGATTTCAGTTTTCCGACGTATTACTATTCGGAGTGGCTCGTTGTGAGAAAAGGCAACCCGCTCCACGCCCACTCTCTTGTAGATCTCAGGGGCCACACATGCGGCGCGTTGCTTGGCACCAATTACGCCGAGTGGATTCAGGAAACTCCGGGCGTCACATATAAGGCTTACAAGGACTGGGTGTCTATGGCGCACGATATCATGAACGGTCGCCTTGACGCCGCATTGCACGACCAGCCGATCGTCGCGGCGACGATCAAAGCCCATCCGAACTGGGGCATCGCTCTTGCATCCGCATATCAGCCACATCAGCTAAAAAACCCTGTAGGCTACAGCCGTTATGCGTTTCGGCAGGGCGACGTTCAGCTGCGGGCTGGGTTCACTGCGGCGATCGAATGGATGGAAGACTCGGGGTACGTAAGCAAGATCCTGGCGAAATGGGGCCTGAGCGGCTATAATAACTAAATTGTTCGCAATCCGAGGCGCCGTGCTCCGGCCGCAAGCTTGTACGGCCGGAGCGCCCGGTCCGCCAATGCCAACAACCAAACCTTCGGAGGCGCCGAGCAGTGATGTTCTCGCTTGGTGATATGCTTTCTTTCCTTCCGAAACTGCTGCACGGCGCGGGGGTAACGATCACGGTTTCGATCGTCTCCTATGTGCTGGCAGCGGTGGTGGGCCTGGTATTCGGCGTTGCACGGATGACCCGCTTCTGGCCGGCCCGGGCCGTAGCCACGGCCTATATCCAGCTGATCAGGGGTACGCCGCTACTTCTGCAGCTATTCTTCATTTACTACGTGCTCCCCTATGGGGGCGTCGTGTTGTCACCGCTTGTCGCTGGCGTGCTTGGCCTGACCATCAACTACGGCGCCTACATGGCCGAGGTATTCCGCTCCGGTATTCAAGCGATTCCCCGCGAGCAGTGGGAGGCAGCTCGCTCACTAGGGATGTCACGGAGGCTTCTGATGCGGCGCGTGGTACTTCCGCAGGCTATCCGCATCGTCATCCCCGCGCTTGGTAACTTCTTCATTTCCATATTCAAGGATTCTGCGCTCGTATCCGTGATCTCGATGCGAGATCTGATGTTCACTGGTGAGCTCCTCGCATCGGCGACGTTCAAGTATTTCGAGATCTTTACGCTTGTTGCCATCATCTATTTTGTCATAAGCTATCCAGTCGCAAAATTGGTAGATTACGTGGAAAGGAAGTTCGATATTTCCCGTGGGCGGATGGAGCTGGTGCGCACTTGAAGGTGCAGCGATCGAACACCATTCTTCTTTTGTCATGATGTAGCGCGCCTTAACTTGTGCTTGGTCGAGCTGAAGAGGGGCGCAAGCCCCTCCGCTACTCGGACCCTTATGGGACGAAAGTACAATGGTACCGGCGGCGAGAGCCACAGGTCCATCCGCAAAGCAACCGGCGAACTCCGATCCCGTCGTATAGTTCTAATAGGGCTAAGCTGAGCCTTTGCTTCCAAGGGCATTTTTGGAGTCGGCCCTGCATCGTGACTCGGGTATCGTCTGCCGCACACTGCGCTCGATTATCGGACGTCCGCCCCGGCAGTTTTCGTACCAGCAATCGCGGCACGGCTGGTCGCAGCCGCTCGATTGTCTCCGCCAATCAGGCGGCCAATTCCGCCAACGAAGGTACAACACGGACATTTCACCCAGATCATTTCGTGAGACCCGGCCACCAGCTAATCGTCGTTCGGATTGTCATAGCCACTTCTTGATTCGCTGCGCCATGGACGACACCGACAGGCCGTAACGCTCATGAAGCGTAGGGAGTGCGCCAGCATCGAGGAAGGCGTCCGGCAAAGCGATCTGGCGAAACCGCGGCGTGATACCCTCGCGCAGCAGGAGACCGGCAACCGCCTCGCCAAGTCCACCGATCACCGTGTGGTTCTCAGCAACCACAACGAGACGCCTGTCTTTCGCTGCCGCGGCCAAAATCGCTGCCTCATCGAGCGGCTTAATGGTTGCGATATGAAGAACCTCAACGCCGATTCCATCAGCGTCGAGCGCCTCTGCGGCTTCGAGCGCTCGCATGGTGGCTAGGCCGGTCGCGATCACCAGTACGTCCTTGCCATTCCGGAGAGAGGTCGCTTTGCCAATCTCGAAGCGATAGTCGTAGCCGTCGAGCACGTGCGGCACGTTGCCGCGCAGCAGCCGCATATAGACTGGTCCCGGGTGGGCGGCGACCGCGGGCACCGCAGCAGCGATCTCGTGAGCATCACACGGGTCGATAATCGTAAGTTGCGGCATGCCACGCAAGATCGCGATGTCCTCGGTCGCTTGATGGCTCGGCCCATATCCCGATGTAAGGCCAGGAAGAGCGCAGACGATTTTCACGTTGAGGCCCTCTTCAGCGATCGCCATAGAAATGAAGTCGTAAGCTCGGCGTGATGCGAACACCGCGTAGGTCGTAACAAATGGCAGGGCACCTTCACGGGCCAGGCCAGCGGCCGCCATCATGAGCAACTGCTCGGACATCCCCATCTGGTAGAAACGGTCCGGAAAGGCCTGAGCGAACACGTGGAGATCTGTATATTTCGCGAGATCGGCGGTAAGGCCGACGATTTCCGGACGGGACCGCGCAAGCTCGACCAGGGCCCTGCCGAAGGGCGCCGGCGCGGTCCGCTGCCCGGGTGCCGCGATTGAGGCGATCATTGCCGAGGTGGTAAGCCGCCTCGTGCCGTGACTTGCCTCGCTGCCCGAGCCGCTCATCGGCCGCCCTCTGCGTGGAACGCCAAGTCTAGAACGCCTATTGCCCGTTGCCATTCGTCTGGCTCGACTCGCAGAAAGTGATTGCGTTCTCGCGTCTCAAGGAATGGCACACCTTTGGCGAGCTTCGTATCGCAGATGATTATCCGCGGCTGCGCCTCGGCTACTGTGCGTGCCATATCGAAGGCTGCGACCAAAGCACCAATATCATTCCCATCAACTCGCTGGACATGCCAGCCGAATGCCCGAAACCGGTCGGCGAGCGGCTCACGCGACGAGATTGCAGAGGATGGCCCATCTGCCTGCTGATCGTTGACATCGACGAGTCCGATTAGATTGTCGAGGCGCCAATGAGCTGCACCCATTACTGCTTCCCAGATTGATCCCTCGTTCAGTTCGCCATCGGAGAACAGCGTGTAGACCAGGCAGTCGGAATGCTTACGCTTGAGCCCAAGGGCCATGCCGACGCCAATGCCGAGCCCGTGACCGAGAGACCCGCCTGAGATCTCCATCCCAGGTGTGTAGGCAGCCATGCCCGACATCGGCAACCGACTGCCGTCCGCGCCGTATGTCTCAATCTCGCTCTCCGGCAGCACGCCAGCCTCGATGAGCGCCGCATAGAGAGCAATGGCGTAGTGACCAATCGAGAGGAGAAACCGGTCCCGTCCCTCCCAGTGAACGTCATCGGGGCGGAACCGTAGTGCGTGGAAATAGGCCACGGCGAGGACATCGGCTATGCCGAGCGCCTGCGCAATATAGCCTTGCCCCTGAACCTCTCCCATCCTGAGAGCGTGGCGGCGAATCCGGTAGGCGCGCTCGACGAGCGGCACGTTCGATCCGGCGAAGGTCCCGCGTGGCGTGTCCGACCTCTGCCGTGCGGTGGGCGTTGTACTGCCTTCCTGATGGTTTATGATCTCTCTCAATGGATCAGCATCCCTCCGTTGACATCGATCACCGCGCCGGTGACGTAGGCCGAAAGGTCAGAAGCGAGGAACAGGAATGCTCCCGCGACGTCCTCGACCCTTCCGAGGCGTCCCAGTGGAATGCTCCTCGTAATCTCCACTTTCATTGCCTCGGTCAGCTTGTCGCCCGTGATATCGGTCTGGATCAGACCAGGGGTGACGCAGTTGACCCGGATTCCATCCGGAGCGAGCTCGCGCGCCATGCTCTTGGCCAAGCCGAGCACGCCAGCCTTGGAGGCCGAATAATGAGGACCCCCGAAGATACCTCCGCCGCGCTGAGCCGAAATCGATGATGTGCAGGCGATTGAACCGCTCCGCTGGGCACGCATATGCGGAATGACGGCCTGGCTCAGATAGAGGATCCCGCGCAGATTGACATTGAGGACGGAGTCGTAATCTGCCGGTTCAATTTCCATCAACTTGCGCGGCTGGGTGATGCCGGCATTATTGATCAGAATATCAACCTTGCCGAAGCGACGAACGAGCTCGGCAACCGCGTGCTGGCAGTCCTCCTTGCGGGTAACGTCGCATGCGAGCCCGATATGTCGAGCGCCGAGCGTTTCTGCCGCACGGACGGAGGCTCCCTCGTCCAGGTCAAGAATGGCGACGCAGGCGCCATGCTCGGCGAAGAGATGGGCCGTTCCCAAGCCGATTCCACGCGGCCCCGCTCCGCCGGAAATGACTGCAACCTTATCCCGTAGCAACATGAGCCCTCCAGAAGACGCCCGTAGCGTCACAGCCGATAATAGCAGAGCGCATTATCGTGAAAGAGCTTGCGGCGATCGTCGACCGAGAAGCCGCGGGTGATCTCTTTGAATGCATTAAAAATCGCATCATAACTGCTGAAGAGCTTGTCGACGGGGAAGTTGCTCGCGAACATGCAGCGATCAACACCAAAGGCCTCGATGGCAGTGAGGACGAAGGGGCGAATGCTCTCGACGGTCCAGATCCAGTCGCCCATCCCGAGGCCGGAAATCTTGCAGGCCACATTTGGTGCCTCCGCGAGGCGACGCAGGCCAGATTTCCAAGCCGCAATGTCTTCAGCCGAGCGATCCACCGGCATCCCGGTGTGATCGAGGATGATCTGTGTATCGGGAAAGGTACGGGCGAGATCGTACGATTCCTCCATCTGAGGATAATAGATCTGCAGATCAAACGAGAGATTGAACTTGCGAAGTAGAGCGAAACCGGAGCGCCAGTTCGTCTCGCGCGATACGCTCGGCCGGCTAAGATACGTCTTTGCTGGATCGGGGTGATAGTTTAGTGACTGGCGGATCCCGCGAAAGTTTTTGTGAGCGGAGTGCGCCTCGAGCAAACCCTCGACCCGCGGGTCGGCAAGATCGGCGTAGCCGACGATGCCATGAGGAAAGCCTCGCCGGTCGGCGAGGTCCTGCAGCCAGCGCGTTTCACCTGCGGGGTCGGACGGATCGAAACCAACGTCGAGGTGGACCGACTTGACCAGGTTCTGGTTGGCCGCATCGGTCAGAAAATCGTTTAGAAGGTAGCTTTTACAAATCGCTGCATAGTCACCAAAGACGATTGGTTTCACACCGTCCTGCAGCCATGGATAGCGGTGACGCTCGAGGTCGTACAGATGGTGGTGGGGATCGATGATGGGGAAGTCGTCCATGGCTTAACCGGGTGCTCAGGGGCTCACAAGGTCGGTTACGCGGAACTCGGCCGCCGCCAGAAACCATGGCGGCGGCCTCTTTGCATTCAGAAGGCGCCGGCGGACGGGGGATAGACCCGTTTGATCGTCTCCTGGACCTTGGGGTCGTCGATGGTCTGAGTGGTGGCGAGGGGCTCGGACAGCGGCAGGTTTTTGGTCACCGGCGAATCGTGCAGAGCGTTCCATACCTGTTGCGTTGCATCGATCCCCTGTCCGACTGCTTCCTGAAGGAAGACGCCCTGGATGATCCCCTCTCGCAGCAGCTTGATGGTCGTCGGACTTCCGTCGGCAACCGCGACGCCGATCTTGCCAACGAGTCCCCTCGTTTGCAGGACTTTGGCCGCCCCGATGCCGGCCTCGTCATACATGCCATAGATCGCCTTGATATCCGGGTGCGCAGTGAGTAAATCGTTGGCCTGTGTGACAGCCTCGCGGACTGTGAGACCGTGCGTCTGAAGGATCTCGACGAGGTCACAGCCCCCGGCCTTGATGGTCTCTCGAGCTCCTTTGAGATATTTTTGTGCATTCTCGCGATCGAGCGGCAGCGAGAGCATGCCGATCTTGTTGCCCCCGCGCTGTTTCGCAAGGTTGCAGACGAATGTCCCTTCGGCGCGGCCGGTTTCATAGTTATTGGCCGTGACCGAAGATGTGTAGTCAGTCAATCCTGGTTCGGGGCCGATGCCGGTAAACGCCACGGGGATATGGTGCTGGGCCAGGAACCGTAGAACCGGCGGAGTACTGGTCGAGCTGACCGGCCCGATGACAATGGCGTTCACTCCACGGGTGACCGCAGTGCGGACGTTGTTCATCTGCATGTCAGGAGAGTTCTCCGACGTATATCCGACATAATTCATGCCAAGCTCAGCAGCTTTCTT
>JASHVY010000151.1 GCA_030044345.1 Acetobacteraceae bacterium
CATCGGCGGCTCGGCCGACATGTTCGGGCGGATCGTGATCTGGGGCCTGTTCGGGCTCGGATTCGATCTTCTCTTTGGCTATACAGGCCTTCTTTCCTTCGGCCAGGCCGCCTTCTATGGCACCGGGGGCTATGTGTGTGCGTGGCTGCTGACAACGCACACGCTCGGCAATGTATGGCTCTCACTCGTCATCGGGACGCTCGCGGCCGGGGTCTGGGGCGTGGTGGTCGGCTGGCTCTCACTGCGGCGCGTCGGCATCTACTTTGCGATGCTCACGCTTGCCTTCGGCCAGATCTCATTCTTTCTCGAAAATTCCCCGCTGGCGCAATGGACCGGGGGAGAAAACGGCCTGCCCGGCGTGCCGGTGCCACATCTCACCTTCGGCGCCGTGAATTTCGCCTTCACCAGCGGCTGGCGCATGGACCTTCTCGTGGGCGCGGTATTCGTGGCGGGCTTCGCGCTCGCCCGGCGCATCGTCCATTCCGCTTTCGGCGCCGTTCTTCGCGCGATCCGGGACAATGCCAACCGGACGCTTGCCCTCGGCCATGCGGTCGGGCGCTACAAGCTTGCCGTCTTCGTTATCGCCGCCCTCTACGCGGGACTCGCAGGTGGGCTGATCGGCGTGTTCCAGAGCTATATGCCGCCCGATGCCTTCGCGCTCGATACCTCGGGCCAGCTCGTCGCGCAGACGGTAATCGGCGGGGTCGGAACCTTGATCGGCCCGCTGCTCGGCGGCGCGGTCTGGCTTTATCTCGAGCAGAATCTCCAGTTGATCCCCGGCATCGGCGCACTCTGGAAATTCGTACTCGGCCTCATCTTCGTCATCCTCGTTACTCTCTTTCGCCGCGGGATCGCAGGCGCGATCGGCGGGTTTTGGCAGCGGCGCCTTCCATCGGTGAACAGCATGCCCGCAGAAGCCGCGCTGCCCGAACGCCTGCCCGCACTGCCGCTCGCGGCGCCCGCAGTCCGCGCGGCAGCCGGCACACCGGCACTCGAGGCACGCGGACTCAGCAAATTCTTCGGCGGCATCCGCGCCGTGGAGAGGGTTTCGCTCGCGATCGCGCCAGGTTCGGTACAGGCGGTGATCGGTCCGAACGGAGCCGGCAAGAGCACGCTTTTCAAGATGCTTCTCGATGAGGTCACTCCGAGCGCGGGCGAGGTCTTCTTCTTCGGCCGGCGGATCACCGGCCTCGGTGTTGCAGGCGCCTGCCAGGCAGGACTCGGCAAGAGCTATCAGGTGAACCAGCTCTTCGCCGCGCTCACGGTGCGTGAAAATCTCCGTGTGGCCGCACTCGCGCGAAGGCGCGGCGCCTTCCGTCTCGATCTCCTGCGCCCGGCCCACTCCATTCCTGATGTTGAACGACAAGTCGATGCGGTGCTGCAGACGATCGGGCTCGGCGCGCGTGCCGAGCTCCCACCGGGCGTGCTCGCCTATGGCGAGAAACGACGGCTTGAGATCGGTCTTGCACTCGCCGGCTCGCCGCAAGTGCTGCTGCTCGATGAGCCGCTGGCGGGCATGAGCCCGGAGGAGCGGGCCGCCACCAAGCTCCTGATCGCGCGGCTGCGCGAGGAGGCAACGCTCGTCATCGTCGAGCACGATATGGATGCGGTGTTCGAGCTTGCCGACCGGATCAGCGTGCTCGCGGATGGAAAGCTGATCGCCGACGGAACGCTTGCGGAGATCCAGCGCAACGCAATGGTGCAGGAAGCCTATCTCGGCGGGTTGCGCGCCCATGAGGATGTGACCTCATGAACCTCCTGGAAGTTGACCGCATCAACAGCTTCTACGGCGATTCGCATATCCTCTTCGACGTGAGCCTCGCGGTCGAGGAGAGCGAGGTCGTTGCCCTGCTCGGACGCAACGGTGCCGGCAAGACCACCACGCTCAAGACGATCATGGGTGTGCTGCCCGCAAAAACTGGCAGCATCCGGCTTTCGAACGAGCCGATCGAGGCGCTCCAGCCATTCGAGATCGCGCGTCGCGGCGTCCAGCTCGTGCCGGAGGAACGGCGCATCTTCGGCGGGCTGACAGTTGCGGAGAATCTCGAACTCGCCAGCCTCAGCGCGGAAAAGCCCCTCTCACACGAGGCGATCTATGCCTATTTCCCGCGGCTTGGCGAACGGCGGACCTCGCGCGGACGCAATCTCTCAGGTGGCGAGCAGCAGATGCTGGCAATCGCGCGGGCATTGATCCGTGATGCGCGCATCATCCTGCTCGACGAGCCTTTCGAGGGATTGGCACCGCTGGTGGTGCGCGACCTTCTCTCGGTCGCCGAGACGCTCGCCTCCCAGGGCCGCACGATCGTGATCGTCGAGCAGAACGTGACCGCCGCGCTCGACCTCGCGCAGCGCGTCTATGTGCTGAATAACGGCCACATCGTCTTCAGCGGCACGACCGCGGAGCTGCGCGCCGAACCGGCGCTCATGAAGAATCATTTGGGCGTATAGTATTTTCACCGCGCGGCACGGACGATGTCGAGGGGACGGCGTCCCCTGAACTTGCTTACGCAGCGCGGCGGGCGGTATCTTCAGGCGACAGGCGCACCAGGGCCTCGTAGTCCTTGCGAAGGGTTTCGGTGATCTGGCCGGGCGTGTAGCAATGAGGGCCGATCTGGCGTACGGGCGTCACCTCGGCCGCGGTGCCGACCAGCAGCACCTCGCTTGCCTTCGCAAGCTCCTCGGGCAGGATCGCCCGCTCGACGACGCTTATCTGGCGCTGCCGGGCGAGACTCATCACCGTGCGGCGGGTGATGCCGTCGAGGAATCCTTCCGGAATGGGTGTGTGCAGCGCGCCATCGATGACCAGAAAGATATTGGCGCCGGTGGCCTCGGCGATGAAGCCGCGCCAGTCATACATCAGCGCATCGTTGAAGCCGGCCGCCTCGGCCTCATGCTTGGCGAGCGTGCCGATCATGTAGAGGCCGGACGCCTTCGCCGCGGTAGGCGCGGTTTCCGGCGAAGGGCGCTTCCAGCGCGCGATATCGAGCGTGATGCCCTTGAGCCGCTCGGCGCCGAAGAGGTTGGGCCACGGCCAGGCCGCGATCGTGAGATGGATTCGTGTCTGCCGTGCTGCGACCGCAAGCTGCTCGCTCCCGCGCCAGGCAATCGGCCGCACATAGGCATCCGAAAGGGTGTTGGCGCGCAGCACCGCATTGCAGGCCTCATCGATCTCCGCGGCGCTCCAGGGAATCGTGAAGCCGAGCAGCCGGCCGGATTCGAGCAATCGCTCGGTATGATCTCTGAGGCGAAAAATCCTGCCGTCATAGGCCCGCTCACCCTCGAACACGGCGCTCGCATAATGCAACCCGTGCGAAAGAACATGGAGCCGAGCATCCCGCCAGGGGATCAGGGAACCGTCCCACCAGATGGTTCCGTCCCGATCATCGAAAGGAATGAGCGTCATGGACCATTTTCCAGCAATATTATTGCTCTGTCTTGCGGGACCGTAAAAGTTGAGGCATATTAAGTCAACGAATCTGCCGTAATCTTTCGGGTATGCCAGCCATGTCCGACCGGAAAGGCGATCCGCCGGCCCGCCCCGCTGCGCTTCCTTCCGCCACCGCAACTTCCCCCACCGCTGGGGCCAGCCTCCTCTTCCTTCGCGAGGAGGAGATGCGGCTCGCGCAGGACCTGATGTTCTTTGCCTATCGTGACTTCACCAACGCCGCCGACCTGGTTCTCGAGGAGCTGGGGCTTGGCCGCGCGCATCATCGGGCGTTGCATTTCATCGGCCGCAATCCCGGAATCAGCGTGAGCGAGCTCCTGACCATTCTGCGCATCACCAAGCAATCGCTCGGTCGCGTGCTCTCGCTTCTCGTCTCCCGCGGCTATGTCGTGCAGACGCCGGGCCGCGCCGATCGGCGGCAGCGGCGGCTTTCGCTCACGCCGGCCGGGGCGGCGTTGGAGCGGCAATTGTTCGAGCGGCAGCGCGAACGGCTTGCCGCCGCCTATCGCGAGGCGGGAGGGGCGGCGGTGGAGGGGTTCCGCCGGGTGATGCGCGGGATCATGAATGAGCTGGCACGCGCCTATATGGACGGCGCCGAGCAGGCCGCGCGCGAACCGCGCGCACGCCCTGCCTGAGCGAAGAGAAGAGCCGGGGCGAAGTGGCCGAGGACGCTCACATCCTGGTGGTCGACGATGACGCAAGGTTGCGCGGGTTGCTTTCGCGCTATCTGGGTGAGCACGGCTTCCGCGTGACGGTGGCGGAGAACGCCGCCGAAGCGCGCGAGAAGCTCGGCTTTCTGCGCCCCGACCTGATGGTGCTCGACATCATGATGCCGGGAGAGTCGGGGCTGGAGCTTGCGGAATCGCTGCAACGGGACAGAGCGCAGGAAGTGCCGGTCCTGCTCCTGAGCGCCCGCGGCGGGCCGGACGATCGGGTCGCGGGCTTCGAGGCCGGAGCCGATGACTATCTGCCCAAGCCTTTCGATCCACGCGAGCTCGTGCTGCGGATCCGCGCCCTCCTGCGCCGCACCGCGCCAGCCGAGCCGCCCGCGGGCAAGCTGCCGCTCGGGCAGGCTTCGTTCGACATCGACCGCGCAGAGCTGACGACCGAGGATGGAACCGTCCGTCTCACCGGCGGGGAAGCGGCGTTGCTCACCGCGCTCGCCCGCAAGCCGAACGAGGTGCTTTCGCGCGAAGAGATTGCCGCCGCCCTCGGCATGGAGGATGCGAGCGAGCGGGCGATCGATGTGCAGGTGACACGGCTGCGCCGCAAGATCGAGGCTGACCCGCGTGAACCGCGCTTCCTGCACACGGTGCGCGGGCGCGGCTATGTACTGAAACCAGGCCTCTGATGCGGATCACATGGCCGCTGCCCGAACGGCTGCTGCGCCGGGTGTTGCCGCGCTCGCTGCTCGGGCGGAGCCTTTTGATGATTCTGCTGCCGCTCCTCCTGCTCGAGGCGGTGACACTTCAGATCTTCTACGGCAGCCATCTCAGCCTGATCTCGCGGCGGCTGACCGGCGCGGTGGCGGGTGAAGTGGCGCTCGTGGCGCGTCTCTATGAGCATCGGACGGACTCGGCGGACCGGCAGGCGGTGCTGCGCTTCGCGCGCGAGAATCTCGAGCTCGCGATGACCTTCGAGCCAGGGGCGACGCTTTTGCCACGGCCGCTGCCGAACGCGCTCGGTCCCACGGACAATGACCTCTGGGGCGCGATGGAGCAGCTCGTCCATCGCCCCTTCACCATGGTCTGGGCTGCGGACCCGAAGCCGGTGATCCTGCGTGTGCAGCTCCCTGACGGCGTGCTGATGATCGCAGTGCCGCACAAGCGCCTCTATGCCGAGACGATCTATGTCTTCCTCGCCTGGGTGGTCGGCACCTCGGTGCTGCTCTTCGCCATCGCCTCGCTCTTCATGCGCAACCAAGTCCGCGCCATCCGCCGTCTTGCGGCGGCGGCGGAGGCATTCGGCATGGGGCGCGATCAGGGCGCGATCAAGCCCGAGGGCGCGATCGAGGTGCGCCGCGCCGCCTCCGCTTTCAACCGGATGCAGGAACGCATCCGCCGCTTTCTCGCCCAGCGAACGGAGCTGCTGGCCGGGGTCTCGCATGATCTGCGCACGCCGCTCACCCGTCTTCGGCTGGCGCTCGCGATGCTGCCGCCGCGGCCGGAGCTGGCGCCAGACGTCGGCGCGATGACCGCCGATGTCGAGGAGATGGAGCGGCTGGTGGAAGGCTATCTCGCCTTCGCGCGTGGGGAGGGAGCCGAGCAGGTGCGCCCGGTCGATCTCTCGCGGATGCTGGCGGAGGTGGCGGCCGGCGCGCGGCGGACCGGGGCGGATGTGGATATCGACACGCCGGGCAGCCTCACGCTTGCCTTGCGTCCGGATGCTGTGCGCCGCGCCATCACCAACCTCGTCGATAATGCGCAGCGCCACGCCAGGCGGATTTCGCTCTCGGCGACCCAGCTCACCGCCCGCAGCATTCAGGTGACGGTGGATGATGACGGGCCCGGCATCCCGCCCCATCAGCGCGAGGAGATGTTCCGCCCCT
>JASHVY010000014.1 GCA_030044345.1 Acetobacteraceae bacterium
GACACTTCAGGCTCGTCGCGCATGAAGCCTGTCTTTTGTTTGCGCACATTGCCTGGGCATCGCATTGCCTTCGGCACACAAAAATCGCGATAACGTCATCACATTTTTCGTGACGTTTCGATCACCATCGGCGCTTCGGAATGAGAAACATCGGAGAAGATCGTGCCGACCCATGTCATCCATGCATGTCAAATGACACTTTCTCCATTCTCCTCACGCGTCGCCGCGGGATCATGGTTGCATCATCGATTCATAAAAGTCAGCCAAAACGCTTTGAGACAGGGAATAATCAAATTCCGGTTGAACTGCAATCAGTGTATGCAATCGAGATCGAATCCGGTCGTGCAAATGTCTTCACCGTTCAACTCTTGGTTGGAAATTTCATCGCGAGCACGGAGAGATGAGCATCGTCGATAGCAATGATTCTTCTTCCATTTTCCGCAGGCTTCATCTTTTTCTTTTTGAAACGATGTGCGTGTCTCTACCGACAGGATGGCGTCTTCACAAAATTAAAATCTTGGAGAGTGGAAAATCGGTAACCCATGCTTTACTCTCCACGGACATAGAGAGACATTGATGCCTACGGGGATGCCGACAGGAATCGACGCCTATTGAGGCTTTGAGAGTCTCTCTTACTTTTTTGAGACGGCGACGGCAATGAGATGTGCGCGCTCTTCGTGCACGCGCTCCAGTCAGTGGTCCGGGTCGATGATCCGGGCGCGGCTCCGAATTCCAAATCGCCATGGCTGTCGTGCCGTATGGCTTCGCCTCTCAGCAAGACAGTCACGTTGATTGCGCGAGGGGATCGCAAGAGGGGATCGCAAGACGGAAATTGAGATTGTGATGATCGCGATAGATCGCGCGATCGCCATGTTTGGGCCCATTTCGTGCCAAAGCCGGATGGAAAATCACGCCCGATGGATGATCACTTGAATGACCACTGGGGCGAAGAGCACGCGGCGCAATATGGAAGTGCCATCACGTGCGGCACCGGACTTAGCCACCAGACAGAGACACGGCATCAAGCAGAGACACAGGCAGGGGTGACGATATGACCGCCTCCACGCGCATGACCGACCTTCTTTGCCAGCTCGCGCCATGGCGCGACAAGCTCGCCGCGCATCCGCTCTATGGCCACCTTGCCGGGCTCGAGGATGTGCGCCTGTTCATGAGCTATCACGTCTATGCCGTCTGGGACTTCATGGCTCTGTTGAAGGCCCTGCAACGGCATCTCACGAATGTCCAATCGCAATGGGCGCCGACCGGCTCCGCGCGGATCAGAAGGCTGATCAACGAGATGGTGCTGGAAGAGGAGTCCGATGAAATCGATGGCGTGGCGATCAGCCACTTTGAGCTCTACCGCGCGGCGATGAGGGAGGCCGGCGCCGACCTCGGACCCATCGACAGGTTTCTCTCGCGCATGGAAGCAGGCTCGGATGTGGATGCCGCGATGGCCGATTGCGGCGCGCCCCATGGCGCGCGGGCATTCGTGAGGAACACATTCGAGACGATCGCCACCGGAGAGCCGCATGTCATCGCGGCTTCGTTCGCGCTGGGCAGGGAGGATGCCATCCCGAGAATGTTTGGCCCGATCGTCCGCTCCCTCTGCGGCGGCACGAATGCGCTCAAGCTGTTCGAGCTCTACCTCAACAGGCATATCCAGCTCGACGGAGACGCCCATGGTTCCATGGCGATGGCGATGATGGGCGAGTTGTGTGGCGAGGATGCCCGCAAATGGAAAGAAGCCGCTGAAAGCGCTGTCCGCGCGATCGCGGCCCGGATCGCGCTTTGGGACGCGGTGAACAGTGCCTTGTCGATGGCGGGGGCCTTGCCGATGACGGGCTCAAGGAGTGGGCAGGCGGTCGCTGAACCGGCCCCTGAATCGGCGAAACTCGTCAGCTAACCGGGGGTTCTCCATGCCAGCAGATTTCCCAGAGGATTTCCCAGTGGATTCCGGTGTCGAGAAAGAGCGAGCGGGCGAGGAAGACGGCCTCGGCATCCTGCCGTCACGGCTGGGTGAAGCATTGAGACTGCAAGCCGCCGCATCCCCGGATCATCCTGCACTCCGCGATCAAGGGCGGAGCTGGACTTATCGCGCGCTTTTCTCAGCCGTGGATGAAGCCAGGAACCGGCTCGCCGCCAAGGGCGTGCGCGCGGGCGATCGCGTCATGGTGGTGAACGAAAACTGCGTCGCGGTGGTTGTGCTTCTCCTCGCGCTCGCCGAGATGGATGCCTGGCCGGTGCCGGTCGTCGCCCGGCTCTCCGGGCGGGAGATCGCGCAGGTCCACACGCTCTCCGAGGCACGCTGCGTGATCTACACCGTCGATGCGTCGATGCAGGCAAGGCTTCACGCGGAGCATGCGGGCGCCGGGCTTGAGGAGATTCCTGGAGTCGGCCGCATCGCGGTCTCGGCCATGAATGGCGCGGCGCGCATCGTCCCGGTGGACCCCGACCCGGCAAAGCAGGTCGCGATCCTCGTCTGCACGTCGGGAAGCACCGGCCGGCCCAAAGGCGTGATGCTCACCCACAGGAACCTTCTCTACATCGCGCAGACATCCGCAAGATTGCGTCAACTCGGGCCGGCGGACCGTTTCTACGCGGTCTTGCCGATTTCGAGCATCGTCGGGTTTTCCGTCGTGGTGCTCGGCACGCTTCTGAGCGGTGGAACGGTTTGCCTCTCTTCACGCTTCAACCCGGCGCAGCTTGCGCGCGCACTCGCGGAGGAGGAAATCACGATCCTGCTCGGTGTCCCGGCCATGTACATGCTGATGGCCCAATATGCGGAGACGAGCGGCCTGACATCGCTTCCTTGCCCGCGCCTGCGCGCGATGGGGTCCTGCGGCGCGCCCCTCGATCCCTTGGTGAAGGAAGCGGCCGAGCGTCTGTTCGGCCTCACCCTCCACAACGGGTACGGGCTCTCGGAATGCTCTCCGACGGTCGCCCAGACCCGCCTCGAGGAACCGCAGCAGGATTGTTCGGTCGGTCCTCTCTTCCCGGGAGTCGAGGCCAGGCTGCTGGGCAAGGATGGCCGGAAGGTGCGCGATGGCGAAATGGGCGAGCTTCACGTGCGCAGCCCCGGCGTCATGCTTGGCTATTTCAGGGCGCCCGAAGAGACCGCCCGGGCGATCGACAGCGAAGGATGGCTCAATACGCGCGATCTCGCGCGGTTCGAGGGTGACAACCTCTTCATCGTCGGCCGCACCACGGAGCTGATCGTCCGCTTCGGCTTCAATGTCTATCCCGCGGAAATCGAGATGGTGTTGAACACCCATCCCGGGGTCGCCCGGTCCGCCGTCATTGGCCAGAGGATCGCGGGCGATGAGCAGATCCTCGCCTTTGTGAAGCCGAGACCGGGAATCATCCTGAGCATCGAGGATCTCGCCAGCTTCGCCGCCGCGCGGCTCGCGCCCTACAAGCGGCCCAACCAGATCATCCTGATGGATGAACTGCCCGAGACCGCTTTGGGCAAGATCCGCAAGGCCGAGCTTGCCCGTCTGCGGCAGGCCGATGAAGAGCCCGTGGGATAAAGGGTGGGATGAAGCCGGATGACGAAGTTGAAGCGAGCCTGTTCTCTTTCACACGCTCGCAGCACTGCTGCTCCGTCGCCGCCGGATGCCGGCCCGCGCGCGGAGACGATCGCCATCCACGCCGGTTATGAGATCGATCCTCTGACCAAGGCGGTCGCCGTCCCGATCTATCAGACGGTCGCCTTCGCGTTCGACAGCGCCGAGCACGGAGCGGCGCTCTTCGATCTCGATGTCGAGGGCAATATCTATACCCGCATCGGCAATCCGACCACCGCCGTGCTCGAGCGCCGGGTCGCGGCCCTCGAAGGCGGCGTCGCGGCGCTGACCGTGGCCTCCGGCGCATCGGCGATCCACTACGCGGTCGCCAATATCATCGAGGCCGGAACCAATATCGTCTCCGTGCCGCAACTCTATGGCGCGACCTATACCTTGTTCGCCCATCTCCTCCCCAGGCAGGGGACGGAGGTGCGCTTCGCCGCCTCAGACGATCCCAAGGACGTCGCGGCGCTGATCGACGACAGGACACGCGCCGTCTTCTGCGAGAGTGTCGGAAACCCGGCCGGCAATATCGCGGATATCGAAGCCCTCGCGGCCGTGGCGCATGCGGCCGGCGTGCCGATCATCGTCGATAACACGGTGGCCACGCCGATCCTGCTGCGCCCGATCGCGTACGGCGCCGATATCGTCGTGCATTCCATGACGAAATTCATGGGCGGGCACGGAACGACCCTGGGCGGGATCATCGTCGATGGCGGAAATTTCGACTGGGCGGCGCAGCCCCGGCGCTTCTCGATGCTCATCGAGCCCGAGCCTTCCTATCATGGTGTCGTGTACACCGAGCAGTTCGGGCGGGCCGCCTTCGTCGCGCGCTGCCGCACCGTCTGTCAGCGGAACACGGGCTCGGCACTTTCGCCGCTCAGCGCCTTCCTGCTTCTCCAGGGGATCGAGACGCTGCCCTTGCGGATCGAGCGGCATCGCGCGAACGCGGCGCGCGTCGTGGATTTCCTGTGCGCCGATCCGCGTGTCGAATGGGTGCGCTGGCCCGGCCTTCCGGACAGTCCCTACTACGCGCTCGCGCAAAAATATCTGGGCGGCGGCATTTCCCTCGTCACCTTCGGGGTGAAGGGCGGATTTGCGGCAGGCTGTCGCTTTTTCAACGCCCTCAAACTGTTCAAGAGAATGGTCAATCTGGGTGACGCGAAATCGCTCGCAACACACCCCGCCTCGACCACGCATCGCCAATTGTCGGCGGAGGAGCATCGAAAGGTGGGGGTATCGCCGGAGATGATCCGGCTCAGCGTCGGTCTCGAACATATCGACGATATTCTGGCCGATCTCGATCAGGCCTTGAGCGAAGCGGGAGCGGCGGATCGGGCCGCCGATTCCAGGGCGCTCGCGGCGCGCGGCCCATGAAAGCCCGGAGATAATCCTTGCCGACGCGGCTCATGATCCCGCCCGGATGCGTCTTAGGATTCGCGCCGGCCTTGTTCGGCCCATTCGCCGGCCTTGGGGACTCCGCCGGGGATTGGGATCTCCCGATCGAGATCGGGCTTCTCAACAATATGCCCGATGCCGCGCTCCTCGAGACCGAACGGCAATTCCGGGCTCTCCTCACCGGCGGCGGGCGCAATTCCGCCGTGCGGCTGCATCCGTTCGCGCTCGAGGAAATCCCCCGTTCCGAGCGGGCAAGGCGCCATCTCGCAGCCGGCTACGGCACCCTCGATGATCTCAAACAGAGCCGCCTCGATGCCCTCGTCATCACGGGCGCGGAGCCTTTGACGAACCGGATCGAGGACGAAATCCATTGGCATTCCCTGGTCGAGATCCTGGATTGGGCGGAGCGCAACACCGTATCGACATTCGTCTCCTGCCTGGCTGCGCAGGCCGCGGTGCTTCATTTCGACGGCATCGCGCGCCGCCCGCTCGCAAGGAAATGTTCCGGCTTCTTCGATCACGAGATTTGCGCGGGCCATCCCTTGATGGCAGGCATCGGCCTGCCTTGGCGGGTCGCGCACTCGCGATGGAATGCGCTCCCCGAGGATGCGCTTGGCGCGGCCGGCTATGGGATCTTGAGCGCCTCCAGGGCGGTCGGTTCCAACCTCTTCATCAGGCAGGGGCACAGCCTGTTCGTGCTGGCGCAGGGTCATCCCGAGTATGGCCCGGAAGCGCTTCCGAAGGAATATCGAAGGGATGTCAGACGCTTTCTTTCCGGAGAGCGTGACGATTATCCGTCCATCCCCTGCGGTTGCTTCAGCGCCGAGGCGGAAGACGCGCTCAACCGCTTCCGCGAGCGTGCCCGTCGCCAAAGAACGGTCGCTCTGATGGCGGAATTCCCCTCGGTCTCCTTGTGCAAAACCGATGGGTGCAAAACCGATGGGTGCAAAACCGATGGGTGCGAAACCAATGGTGGCCGTCGTGCCCCATCGGCACGCCGCCTGTTCGATAACTGGGTGCGGTTCGTCACCGCGGCGAAGCCGCGCGGGCGGCTCGGCTCGGCTTGAAGCCGGACGCGCGCACGACAATGCGTCGGGTTCCGGCCAACCGCCTTGCGGTCACATCCGCAACACCGCCATCCGCGAAGGAGATGAACGAATGCAAGAAGGGGTGATGATATCCGATCCTGCGCTTCGCGCGTCTTCGCAAAACGGCGAGATCGCAAGCGAGGTCCGCCGCATCT
>JASHVY010000152.1 GCA_030044345.1 Acetobacteraceae bacterium
GCGGAATCGGGAGCTATTGGGGCAATCTGCGCTCGATCGGCGAGAAGGTCGGGCAGAACGGCAAGACCTCGGGCGTCATTCCCTTCATCCGGGTGATGGACAGTCTGACGCTCGCCATCTCGCAGGGCTCGCTCCGCCGCGGCTCGGCGGCCGTCTATCTGCCGCTTTCGCATCCCGAGATCGAGGAATTCGTCGAGATGCGCCGGCCGACCGGCGGCGATCCCAACCGCAAGGCGCTCAACCTGCATCATGGCGTTCTGGTGCCGGACGAATTCATGCGTGCGGTCGAGGCGGATGAACCCTGGCCGCTCATCTCGCCCAAGGACAATAGCATCGTCCGCAGAATTTCGGCCCGCGCGCTCTGGATTCGCATTCTTACCGCACGTATCGAGACGGGAGAGCCCTATCTCGTCTTCAGTGATCACGTGAATCGCGCAAGGCCGGAGCACCACAAACTCGCCGGGCTTGAGGTGAAGACTTCCAATCTCTGTAGCGAAATCACGCTGCCCACGGGGCGGGACCGCCATGGCCGTGAGCGCACCGCGGTCTGCTGCCTCTCCTCGCTCAATCTCGAGACCTGGCTGGAGTGGCACGAGCATCCGCTCTTCATCGAGGATGTGATGCGCTTCCTCGACAATGTGCTGCAGGATTTCATCGACCGCGCGCCGCCGGAGATGGAGCGGGCGCGCTACTCCGCGATGCGTGAGCGCTCGGTCGGGCTCGGCGTGATGGGGTTCCACGGTTTTCTCCAGTCCCAGAACGTGCCGTTCGAGAGCGCGATCGCGAAAGTCTGGAACAGGCGGATGTTCAAGCATGTTCGCGCCCAGGCGGACGCCGCCTCGCGCATGCTCGCCGAAGAGCGTGGGCCCTGCCCGGATGCCGCCGATTTCGGCGTCATGGAGCGTTTCTCGCAC
Source organism: Acetobacteraceae bacterium (assembly GCA_030044345.1). Classification (GTDB taxonomy): domain Bacteria; phylum Pseudomonadota; class Alphaproteobacteria; order Acetobacterales; family Acetobacteraceae; genus JAKAWQ01. The sequence continues at coordinate 915 of JASHVY010000152.1, forward strand.
AAGCTCTCGATCGCGCCCACCGCCTCGATCTCGATCATCGCCGGCAATTCGAGCCCGGGGATCGAGCCGATCGCCGCCAATGTCTTCCTCCAGAAGACACTCTCGGGCAGCTTCGCCGTGCGCAACCGTTTCCTCCAGAAGGTGCTCGCCGCAAAAGGAAAGGATACGGAGGAAGTCTGGTCCTTGATCACGCGGACAAGCGGCAGCGTCCAGCATCTCGACTTTCTTTCCGAGCAGGAGAAGGCGGTGTTCAAGACCGCCTTCGAGCTCGACCAGCGCTGGGTGATCGAGCACGCGGCCGACCGCGCTCCCTTTATCTGCCAGAGCCAGTCGGTCAATCTCTTCCTGCCCGCGAATGTGCATAAGCGCGACCTGCACCAGATCCATCTCATGGCGTGGAAGCGGGGGCTGAAATCGCTCTATTACTGCCGCTCGCTCTCGCTGCAGCGCGCCGACAATGTCGGCGAGAAGGCGGTACGCCCAAGCGAGTTTTCTCCCCTCGCCGCCGAGGCCGAATTGCCTCTCGTGGTGGCGAAGCAGCCGGAACCGGCGCCCGAAACGGCGAAGGTGCTCGATTACGAAGAGTGCCTGGCGTGCCAGTGAGCGAAATCATGACATCCGACCTTCTCACCGAAAATCCGGTCTATAAACCCTTTCGCTACCCCTGGGCGTACGAGGCGTGGCTTACCCAGCAGCGCGTCCATTGGCTGCCCGAGGAAGTGCCCCTCGCCGATGACGTGAAGGACTGGCACCGCAACCTCACCAAGGCGGAGCGCAACCTGCTCACCCAGATCTTCCGCTTCTTTACCCAGGCGGATGTCGAGGTGAACAATTGCTACATGAAGCACTACGCGCAGGTCTTCAAACCCACCGAAGTCCTGATGATGCTCTCCGCGTTTTCCAATATCGAGACCGTCCATATCGCGGCCTACGCGCATCTGCTCGACACCGTGGGGATGCCGGAGACCGAGTACCAGGCCTTCCTCAAATACAAGGAGATGAAGGACAAGTACGACTACATGCAGTCCTTCAGCGTGGACAGCCGCTACGAGATCGCGAAAACCCTCGCGGCTTTCGGCGCTTTCACCGAGGGGCTGCAGCTCTTCGCCTCCTTTGCCATCCTCCTCAACTTTCCCCGCTTCAACAAGATGAAGGGAATGGGCCAGATCATTTCCTGGTCGGTGCGTGACGAGACGCTGCACTGCGTCTCGGTGATCCGCCTCTTCCGCACCTTTGTCGAAGAGAACCCGGAAATCTGGACGGAGACGTTGAGGCGCGAGATCACCGAGATCTGCGCCACCATCGTCACGCACGAGGATGCCTTCATCGACCTCGCCTTCGAGCTCGGCGCCGTCGAAGGCCTTACTGCGCCCGAGGTCAAGCGGTATATCCGCTACATTGCAGACCGCCGCCTCACCCAACTCGGCCTGGAGCCGCTCTACAATGTGGAACGGCACCCGCTGCCCTGGCTCGATGAGATGCTGAACGCGGTCGAGCACACCAATTTCTTCGAAAATCGTGCCACCGAATATAGCAAGGCCGCCACCACCGGGCGTTGGGAGGAAGTATGGCCCTCGGAGGCCCGCGAAGGGAAAGAATCGTTCTCAGAACAGACTCACTGAAGAAACGCTCTCTCGGAAAAGAGTACAACAGCCTCGACTCAGCCGTTCTTCGAGAGATCAACCGGGCGCGCGCCAACCGGTGACGCCACGCGCCAGTAATATTGGGCGACCTCCTCGAGATGCTCCTTCATCGCCCGGCCCGCTTCATCGACCTGCCGCGACACGATCGCCTCATAGATCATGCGATGCGCTCTATAGGCAGCGCGGCTGGACCCTCGCGCCAGGGTCGAGGTTGCGCGTTGCTCCGTCAGCCAATTGACCAATGCCTGATGCATCGCAGTGAAGATGGGGTTGTGCGGTATTTCGGCGAGGACATAGTGGAAGGCGACATCCGTCCGAATGAACTCTTCCTTGTCGTTCAAGGCTTTCTGATTGGTGAGAAGGGCCTGCCGCAAGCGTTCGATTTCGTCCGAGGTCGCATATTCGGCCGCGTAGCGGGCCAATGACACCTCCAGGAACGAGCGCGCCTGCTGAAAATGGGCGATACCGCCAGGCTGGCTCAGCATATGGCGAGCAACGCCCGACAGCTCGTCAATCATCCCACGGGCCGTGGGGAACGTAATGCGCGCTCGCTCCCCGTTCGCTATGGCGACGAGCCCTTTCTTCTGAAGAGCGAACAGCGCCTCCCGGACGGCCGTACGGCCGACTCCGAAGCTCTCCATCATGTCCCTTTCGGAGGGCAGGCGGTCCCCGGGCGCGTATTTGCCTTCGGATATCATCGCCTCAAGATGAGCGACGATATCTTCATAGAGTTTCTTTCGGCGGATTTCCTGTTCGAGAGGCTTCATGGCGATATTGCGGGAACCGACGGATTGGCCGAAGCAACCTCCATAAGGTTGGCGTGCGGGGCAGCCGCGTTTGCAAGATCGAGAGACATGTCCGAAGAATCGTCAGAGAGCTCTGCGTCTGCCGATTGTTGACGTTGTAGCGAAGGCCAGGCTGGGTGGACTCATTTCATAGGCTCCCGCTCACGGTGCATCGCATTTCCGAGCGGAGGTAACGGGCAAGAACCTCATAGGTGAAGGAACCAGGCTTGAACCGGACCGGCGCTGAAAGGGAACCGGTCATGATCAGAGCGCCTTTCTGAAGCATGATATGGCGCTCGCGCGCATGGAGCAGAAGCTCGTCCAGCGCCGCGAACGGATCAACGAGATCGTCTCCCACGAGGCCAGGCGCCATATCCTCTCCATTGACGCGGATCGTCAGGCTGCGAGCCAGGTCGGAGACGGAGATCGAGGTCAAATCGATCGCTTCGCCGAGAACGACAGCATAAGCCATTCCATTATCCGCCGTGATGGAGACGGTATCCAGCCGATCATGGTCACCAAAACGGGAAACAACGAATTCAAAAGCCACAAGGCTGGAGGAGACAAGGTTTTTCGCCAATTCACCAGAGCCATCAGGAAAAATATCTCGGCCAAGAATGAAAGCGATTTCAAATTCGATGGCCACGGTCATCGCGCCGGGGATGTGAACCGTCTCTCCGGCACTGTATAGACCTGGTTCCAGAACGCGTCCGAAGACCGGACTGAAGATGCCGTTTCTGCGCTTGGCATTCTTGCTTCCCAGGCCAAGCTTCCAGCCGGCGACATTGTGGCCAAGATTGCTGATCAGGCGATCCTGCACGTCATAGGCTTCGCTCATCGAGCGCGGCCGGACTCGATCGGGCAGAGTTCCCAATGGCTTGCCCGAGCGCCAGGCCTCGCTCAACAAGGAAGCGGCGGGAGCCGGGTCATAAACGCTCACGGCATTCCTTTCCAAGCTTGTGGGCGTCGATTTCCAGCTCCTATCGCTTGTCTTGCCGGCGTATATGCGCAAAGCGCGGGTTTGCGCGGAATGCCTCGGCTCGTGGCGCGCCGGCCTGCATGGCGGTGCCGATTGCGCTCTCAATGCGCTGCAGTTCTTCGGAATCTTCGATGATGGCCTCGGCGATGGCAGCCGGCACGACAACGATTCCGTCGGCATCCGCCAGGATCAAATCTTCCGGGCCGATCCTGACATCAACGCCGTCCAACCCAGGGAGGAAAACGGGAACATCCGCCTCCCGCAAGCGCCAACGCCTGGAACCGTTGACCGGATTGACGCTCGTGCAAAAGACCGGCAGGGATGTTGCGCGAATCTCTTCCGCGTCACGAACCGGCGCATCCACGATGACGCCGCGGCAACCTTCCCGCTTGAGACTGAGCGCGACAAATCCACCAAGGCAGGATCCGGCGGTAAATCCACCGCTTGCAATGATGATGATCGCTTGCCTCCGGGCAAGCCTTTCCAGGATGTCTCCCGGAAGGGGCTCGGGTTCCGCCGTGGCGGTGCTCATCAGCCTTTCTCCGCGCGCGCAGGCGGCACGACCGGCGAGGCGCGAGCCCGGCGTCAAGGGAGCGAGGCGCGAATCCAGAACCTGATTCGGAAACCCCGCCTCATCGAGAACGTCGCTGACCTGGCCGGTTTCCAGACGCGCAAGGCGTTTGACGAGATCATCCTGCTCGAGAGTCATGGCAAAGCCTCACCTCGCTCTTTCGACCGTGATACCGAGAGATTCCGCCGAAGCGATCACGTCCTCGATGACGGATTTCGTGAGAAGAATCCCTTCGGCGCGTTGGCGCTTCTCCTTGCGGAATTCGATTTCGCCGGGCATGAGAATCTCCTCAAACCCGGGCGCCTTCTCGGAGTGTTTCACTTCCCGGATATAGTCATCGACGCGCTGTTTGAAGAAGCCAGGATCAATAAAGGATTTGATGTTGATGGCCATGCAGAAATGGGAGTTGTGCTGGCCTTCGTTGAGATGATCGTACAAATTCGTGGTTTCCCGGGCGATGCTTCCGCCCGAGAGAAAGCCGGTCAACAGCTCGCACATCAGGATCAGGCCCCAGCCCTTATGGCCGCCGATGGGAAGGATCCAGCCGCCCTTCCGCACCCATTCCGGGTCGTTTGTCGGGCGTCCTTCGGCATCGACAAGCCAGCCATCCGGAATAGGCAGCTTCTTTTCGGCGTGATAGAGGATCTTCCCGCGAGAGCTCATGCCGAGCGCGGCGTCGAGCACAATCGGCAATTCTTTGCCGGCGGGCACGCCAAAAGTAAGCGGCAATGGCCCTGTCATGGGAACTCGCCCACCCCAGACCGGCATGATGGCCGATCCATTGGTGGTGGCGAGGCCGATCATGTCCTGCCGAACAGCGCGAAGGACATAGGGGGCGCCTTCGCCATTATGATTGCTGTTTCGGACGACGACGACACCGCAACCATTGAACCCTGCTTTCTCGATCGCCAGATCCATCGCCCTTACGGTGAGCACCGAACCGAGGCCATTGCCGCCGTCGATCAACGCGGTGCCAGGCGTCTCGCTTACGATTTCGAACTTGGCCGTCTTGGCAAAGCCGCCTTCCAGGAGCCGCTTGATATAGACGGGAAGACGCAGCATGCCGTGGGAATTCATGCCCCGCGCATCGGCGGAAACCAACCCATCGGCGACAATGATGCTATCGGCCTCAGGAACGCCCGCACGCGTGAGCATGGCTGTGACCAGATCGTGAAGCGCAGTGGCCGGGATCCTGAAGCCGTCATTCTCCTCGCGCATTGGAAGAATGAGGTGCGCGGCCCCCGGCTTCACGCCGGAACAAACTGATCCGCTCATCCTGGAGCCTTCATTCGTCGCTTTCCTTCCGCGTTCCGACAGGGCACGTGCGCGCCGCTGGTTCGGGTCGATGATAGTGGTCCACCTAGGAGACCACTATGACTTCTCAGCTCACCGCGCGAAGCTGCCTCTTAGTCCAAACGAACATCACCCGCAAGTCAGATACCAATACACATCAATAATTTCTATGCGAAGTCCAGTCCGGGCCGCATGTTGACGGCTCAGATCGATTGGTATAACAGGTCCTCAACAAAAGCCACAACGGGCGAGGCTCGAAAGGGCGCCCCGTTGCTGGTTCCTGACAGGATTTCGGAGGACGCGGTGCCATGCAGCGTGTGACGGAGAAGGCAACTTATCCGCGGGAGGCGGACGGCGCTGCGGCCTTTCGAGTTGTCGGCAGCACGCGCGACATATTGGGCGAGGGTCCCATTTGGGACCATGCGGAGCAGGTCCTGTACTGGGTCGATATCCGTGGGCAGAAAGTGCGCTCTCACAGGCCAAGCGCCGGTGAGACGAAGAGTTGGGATATGCCGGAAGTCCCGGGTTCGCTCGCCTTGCGCGAAGGTGGCGGGCTCATGGTGGCGCTGCGTTCGGGCGCGTTCTTTCTGGATCTTCTTTCCGGCAAACTGACGCCAGCCTTCATGCCGGAAAAGCATGATCGCGTGATGCGATTCAATGATGGAAAATGTGACCCGGGTGGGCGGTTCTGGGTTGGCTCCATGAACGATGTCGTTCGGGGGCCGGATGGCATTCTCTATCGGATCGAGCCGGCGCGCGGCTTCGTCCCAGTGCTCGAGGACATTACCGTTCCGAACAGCCTGTGCTGGAGCCCCGATGG
>JASHVY010000153.1 GCA_030044345.1 Acetobacteraceae bacterium
ACGAGACGAGCCGGCTGGCGCGGGGCGTTTATGAATTCTTCGTAATGATAAGCCCCCAAACTGAAACCGAGCACGGCAGCCTCGTGATCCAGCGAGGCATCCTGGTGTGGCGCGGCCAGGTGCCAGGCGCTCGCCTCCGGCAATCCCGCCGCAAGGCCGCCATAGGCGAAAGGCGAGGAATCCTCGCCAAGGCCGAGGACGGCGAAGAGCCCATCATCACACCCATCATGACAGGGGCCGACCACCAGCTCGCCGGCACGAGCGGCGAAACCAAGATGGCGCAGGAACCCGGCTTCCGGCCGCTCGGTGAGAAATCGCGGCAGCTCGGCGGGGCGGAGCGGATAGAGGGGAAAGGCACCTTTCGTCTCGGGCGCAGCGGGATCGAGCAGGATGCCTGCGAGGCGGCTCACGCTGGATTTCCCCCCGGATTTCCGACTGTATTTTCCGCTGTGGCGGAGCCCGTCAGGGCGCCGGCCAAGGCCGTGGCGACCCGCCGGGCGAAGCGGGAGGGATCGACCGGTGGATCGCCCTCCTGCACGCGCGCGAGATCGAGCAGCAGCGCCGCCTCCTCCCCGAGGCTGCCCTTGGTCGCCGCGAGCGCCTGGATCAGCGGATGGCGCGGATTGATTTCCAGAACCGGCGCAGCACTCGGCATCGGGCGGCCCGAGCGGCGCATCAGCCGCTGCAGATGGAGATCCGGGCCCTTGTCGGCGGCGGCGAGCGCGACCGCGCTTTCGACCAGCCGCGTCGTCGGCCGCACCGCGCTGACCGCATCCTCGAGCGCGGTCTTCAGCCGCGCAACGAGAAGCTCGGTATCCGGTGGCCCGGCGTCGGACTCGGCCGCGGGGAGGGGGAATTTCTCGAGATCGGCGGCGGCCTGAGTGATGCTGCGGATCGGCACGCCCTCGAATTCACTGAGCCGGTCGGGCCAGAAGGCATCGATCGGATCGGCCAGCAGCAAAACTTCGAGCCCGCGCGCACGGAAGCCTTCGAGCTGCGGAGAATGGGCGAGCTGGGCCGGATCATCCCCGCGCAGGATATAGATCGCTTCCTGGCCAGGCTGCCTGCGGGCGAGATAGTCGGAAAACGAAACGAGGTTTCCGGAGGCTCCTTCCGAGGCGGAGGAGTGGAAGCGGAGGAGGGGAGAAATTTCCTTGCGGTGTTCTTCATCGTCCCAGATGCCCTCTTTCAGCGCCGGGCCGAAATTCTCCCAGATCTTCTCGTATTCCGCCGGCTCCTTGGCGCGCGTCTTGAGCTCGCTCAGCACGCGATTGACGAGCGCCTTGCGGATGCGGGCGAGCACGGGCGTCGCTTGCAGCATCTCGCGCGAGATATTGAGAGGCAGGTCCTCCGTATCGACCACGCCTTGAACGAAGCGGAGCCAGGAGGGCAGCAGGTCTGCCTGGTCGGTGATGAACATGCGCCGCACGTGCAGGCGGACATGAGCGTGGCGATCCTGCTCGAAGAGATCGAGCGGGCGGCTGGCGGGGATGAAGAGGAGTGCTGAGAATTCGAGCGCGCCTTCGGCATGCCAATGAATGATGGCGGCCGGCGTGTCGAAGAGATGGCCGAGATGACGATAGAAGCCGTGATAGGATTGCTCGGAAATTTCCGCGCGCGGCTTGCGCCAGAGCGCAGTACCCTCATTCGCCGGCAGATCCTTGCCGTCGCGCGCGATGGTGATCGGCAGGGTGATATGATCGGCCCATTTGCGGACGATCGATTCGAGGACGACAGGGTCGAGAAATTCCTCGGCATCCGGCTTGAGGAAAAGGGTCACGCTGGTGCCGGCTGATTCGCGCTCCGCCGGCGAGAGGGAAAATCCCGATCCATCCGAGGCCCAGAGCCAGGCCTCCGTGCTGTCGGGCCGGCGGGAGACGACCTCCACGCGCTCGGCCACCATGAAGGCGGAATAGAAGCCGACACCGAACTGGCCGATCAGGCTCGGGCGGTCCTCCGGCCTGGCGGCGGCGAGCGTTTCGCCGAATGCGCGGGTGCCGGAGCGGGCAATGGTGCCGAGCTGGCTTGCAAGCTCGTCGCGACTCATGCCGATGCCGTCATCGGCGATGCTGAGCGCGCGCCCGGGCTTGTCGGGCAGGATGCGGATTTTCGCGCCCTCCGGCAGCGCCATCGCCGGATCGGTAAGGGCGAGGAAGCGGCGCCGGTCGATCGCGTCGGCCGCATTGGCGACGAGCTCGCGGAGAAAGATTTCACGCTCGGAATAAAGTGCATGGACCACGAGATCGAGCAGCCGCCCAACCTCGGCTGCGAATTCCTGCCGTTCCGTGCCCTGCCGTTCCGTGCCCTGCCGTTCGTTCGTCGCCGCTTCGCTCATGGTTCTTCCCCGTCTTCCGCGCGGCGCGATATGCTCCCGGCGCGGTCCTGATTCAATCGGGCCAGGGTGTCGTCATGCGAGGCTTGCAAATGTGGCGTCGCACCCCGAACATTCTTCCATGGGGAGCGATTCCTCTCGGGTGCGGGCGGTTCTCGGGCCGACCAATACCGGCAAGACCCGCCTTGCCGTGGAGCGGATGCTGGCGCATCGCTCCGGCATCATCGGTTTCCCGCTTCGCCTGCTCGCGCGCGAGAATTATGAGCGGATGGTCGCGGCCAAGGGCGTCGGCCAGGTTGCGCTGATCACCGGCGAGGAAAAAATCACCCCGCCCGGCGCGCGTTGGTTTTCCTGCACCGTGGAGGCGATGCCGCTCGCGCGGGAGGCGGCGTTCGTCGCGGTGGATGAGATCCAGCTCGCCGCCGATCCGGATCGCGGGCATGTCTTCACCGAGCGGCTGATGTCGGCGCGCGGGGCTGAGGAGACGCTTTTCCTCGGCGCCGAGACGATCCGGCCGCTGCTCGCTCGGCTGGTGCCGGAGGCCGAGATCGAGACGCGGCCGCGGCTTTCCACCTTGGCGCATGCCGGTCCGGCCAAGCTCTCGCGCCTGCCGCCGCGCAGCGCCGTCGTCGCCTTCAGCGCGGCGGAGGTCTATGCGATCGCCGAGCTGATCCGCCGCCGGCGTGGCGGCGCGGCCGTGGTGATGGGCCGGCTCAGCCCACGCACCCGCAATGCCCAGGTGGCCCTCTACCAGGAAAAGGAGGTCGATTTCCTGGTGGCGACGGATGCCATCGGCATGGGCCTCAATATGGATGTCGATCACGTCGCCTTCGCCGCCCTCGGCAAGTTCGACGGCCATCGCCAGCGCCCGCTCCAGGCGGCCGAGCTCGCCCAGATTGCCGGCCGCGCCGGACGCGGCATGCGCGACGGCAGCTTCGGCACCACCGCCGGTTGCCCGCCGCTCGCCGAGGAAACGGTGATGGCGATGGAGGCGCATCGGTTTCCCGCGCTCACCCAGCTCTGCTGGCGCAATGCGGCGCTCGATTTCACCTCGATCCCGGCATTGCTCGCGAGCCTCTCAGCCCCGCCCCCGAGACCCTGCCTGCGGCGCGGAGCGGACGCGTCCGATCTCGCGACCCTGGCTGCCCTGGCCCATGACGCTGAGGTCGTGCGTCTTGCCTCCAACCGCGCTTCGGTCCGGCTGCTCTGGGAAGCCTGCCAGATCCCGGATTTCCGCAAGCTCGAGGGCGATACGCACGCCAGGCTCGCAGCGCGGGTCTTCGGCCATCTGGTGCGGCAGGGAAAGCTGCCGACAGGCTGGATCGCCGCCGAGATCGCGGCGCTCTCGCGGCCCGAAGGCGATATCGACACGCTGATGCAGCGGCTGGCCGGCATCCGGGTCTGGTCCTTCATCGCCCAGCGGGCGGACTGGCTGGAGGACGCGCCGCACTGGCAAGGTCAGGCCCGGGAGACGGAGGATCTGCTCTCCGAGGCGCTGCATGAAAGGCTGATGAGCCGGTTCGTCGATCGGCGCTCCGCCCTCTTGCTGCGCCGGCTGGAGCAGGGAAGGGCGGCTTCGCTTCTGGCCGCCGTCACGCGCCGCGGCGAGGTGATCGTGGAGGGGCATACGGTCGGGGTGGTCGGCGGGTTTTCCTTCCGCCCCGACCCGGAAGCCACCGGTGCGGACCGGCGGCTCGTGCTGCGTGCGGCGCGGCGTGCCCTCTATGCGGAGATGCCGCGGCGGGTGGCGGCGCTCGAGGCAGCGCGCGACACGGAGTTCGCCCTGGCCGGCCCGAACCTGCTCTGGCAGGGGGTTCCGGTGGCGCGGCTCCGAAAAGGCACGAGCGCGCTCCGCCCGCTCGTTCATGTGCTGGCGAGCGAATTCCTCGACGGACCGGCGCGCGAGCGGGTGCGCATCCGGCTGCAGAATTTTCTCGATGCGAGGATCCGCTCGGATCTCGCGCCTCTCTTCGCGGCCATGGCGGCGGCGGCGGAGGAGACAGCGCTGCGCGGGCCGATGCATCGTCTTTCGGAAGGGCTCGGCGTCGTGCCCGGTCCGGCGCGCGAGGATTTTCCGCCCACCCTGCGCGCCCGGCTCAGGGCGCTCGGCGTGCGCGCGGGGCGCTTCGGGCTTTTCATGCCCGCTTTGCTCAAGCCGGCGGCGCTCAGGCTGCGAGCCCTGCTCTGGACCCTGGCGGAGGGATGGGCGGAGACCCCCGCACTGCCGGCGCCGGGCAGCATCGTCTGGCGCGGGGGCGCGGCGGAGGCCGGGGGGTTCGCTGCCGCGATGGGTTGGCTGCCGGCCGGGCCGGTCGGCATCCGGCTCGATATGGCGGAGCGGGTCGCGGCGGAGCTGGCGACGATGACACGACGCCAACCCGCCTCTCTGCCCGCTTCCCTTGCCCCCCGGCTCGGGGTGAAGGCCGCCGAGCTGCCCGCCGTGCTGCGCGGGCTCGGCTTCCGCCTGGTGCCCCATGTGGGCGAGGTGGCGGGCGAGGCGGCGCCCTTGGTGGCGCCCTTGCGCCGGCGGCCGATGACGCCCGGCGCGGAGACCGGCACCACGATTTTGCCCGCCGGTCCCTTCGCCTCGCTTGCGGTTCTGCATCGGCGATGACGCCGGATCTGCCGCATCATCAGCGCCTGGATGCCTGGCTCTGGTGCGCGCGGCTGGTGAAGAGCCGCACGCGGGCGGCAGCGTTGGTGCGCGAGGGGCGGGTGCGGATCAACCGCCAGCCGACCGGGAAGCCGCATGCGCGGGTGCGGCCGGGCGATGTGCTCACATTGCCGCTCGGCAATGGAGTGAAGGTGCTGTCGGTGCGGGCGCTTGCGGTGCGGCGCGGGCCGGCGGCCGCCGCGAGCCTTCTTTATGACGAGGTTCCGGAGATGCCCGCGCCTCTCTTGCCGGGGGAAGACGAAGCCGGCATACAGCCCCGCCGCGACCGGGGCGGACGGCCGATGGAGACTGAACGATGACCTATGTGGTCACAGAAAGCTGTATTCGCTGCAAATATATGGATTGTGTCGAAGTCTGTCCCGTTGATTGCTTCTATGTCGGCGAGAACATGCTGGTGATCCATCCGGACGAATGCATCGATTGCGGCGTCTGCGAGCCGGAATGCCCGGTGGAGGCAATCGTGCCGGATAGCGATGACCGCGCCGCCTCCTGGATCGAGATCAACCGGACCTATTCCGGCGAATGGCCGAACATCACCCGCAAAGGCACGCCGCCGGCCGATGCGGATGAATGGAAGGACAAGCCGGACAAGGTGAAGCTCTTCTCCGCCGAGCCCGGCCAGCCATAATCCCTTTCTTCAGGATCCCGGTTCACAAGGTAAGAAAAACCTAGATTGCCTGCGCGAATCGCGTGTCGTCATGCCGTGGACACATGGCAGAGCGGGTCGATCGTGTTATATTTTATGGAAATGGGAGCATTTCCGGCGCCATGACGAGACACGGGGAGTGCTCCCGAGCTTCCAAGAACGGACCCGAGACGCGGGAGAGCTCATTGCGTGCAAGCGTTGAGCAGCATTTCCCGGGCAAGCGGGCATTGACCAGGGAAGGGTTGCGAAGTGCCCAGGAAGGGTTCTGCCCGGTCCGCGGCGCCGCGTCGTCAGGCGGTGCAGGCGAGGCCACGTCGTCCCATTAGCAAGAGTAGCCGCGTGAAGAATGTGAAGAAGGTCACCGCCAAGCCGGCGGCCGTGAAACAGGTCGAGATGAAGCCGAAGGCCGGAGAGGAGGCGAAGGTCGCGCATGCCAAGCCGATGGCGCTCAAGGTGAAGCAGGCATCCGTCAGCAACGCGGCAACCAGCGGTGTGGCAACCTCGGCAGCGAAGCCGGCCGCCAAGGCCGCTTCAGCCCCGCAGGCGGTGCCGCAGGTAGCCAAGCTGGCGGCCAAGGCGGCTCCCCGTCGCTCCGCGCCGCCGGAGGCCGAGCCGGTGCTCGAGACTGTCGTGGTCGAGGTCGCTGAAGAGGTAGAGGTGATCGAGGCACCGGCCGAGCTGGAGGCGGCGGGCCTGCCGGAAGCCGTTGCCGGGCTGGACTCCCCGCGCCCGGCGCCGCATGTCGGGCCGCCGCCACGGCCGCCTGCGCCGCTCGAGATCTTCACCGAGGGGGACCATGTGGTCTACCCGACGCACGGGGTGGGCAAGGTCGAGCGTATCGTGACCGAGACCATCGCCGGCTACCAGCTCGAGCTGATCCATATCACCTTCGAGGAAAACCGGATGACACTGCGTGTTCCGGTGGAGAAGGCGCGAAGCGCGGGGCTGCGGAAGCTCGCCAGCCGGCAACTTTTCGAGGCGGCGCTCGCGACGCTCAAGGGCCGGGCGCGCATCAAGCGCACCATGTGGTCCCGCCGTGCGCAGGAATACGAGGCCAAGATCAATTCCGGGGATCCGCTTGCGATCGCCGAGGTGGTGCGGGACCTGCACCGCAATGCCGGCCAGCCGGATCAGAGCTTTTCGGAACGCCAGATCTATGAGGCGGCGATGGATCGTCTGGCCGCCGAACTCGCCGCTCTCGACCAGACCGACAAGGCGACGGCGGCGGAGAAGCTCACCATCTTCCTGCGCACGACGACCGCGCACTAGATCAATATGGCTTCTGGTGGATCGCAGAGCGATCCGCCAAAGCCATGAAATTGATCGAGAAAACAAAGCAAGAGCGTGATGACCTAAAATCATCACGCTCTAACCTGCCGGCGAGCACACAAAAAACGGCCCGGATGGGAGCCCCGTCCGGGCCGTTTCCATTCCGGCTCGCGCAATCAGCGCGAGTTGCGATTGCCGAGAAGCTGCAACAGCAGCATGAAGAGATTGATGAAGTTGAGATAGAGGCTGAGCGCGTCGTAGACGCTGCGCTTGGCCGCCTGCTCCGGGCCGTAGGAATAGGCAAACTGCAGATAGTCCGCCTTGATGCGCTGCGTGTCATAGGCGGTGAGCCCGGTGAAGACGATCACGCCGATGATGCTGATCGCGAACTGCAATGCCGTGCTCTGCATGA
>JASHVY010000154.1 GCA_030044345.1 Acetobacteraceae bacterium
GAGAGGCGCAAGGCAAGGGCGCCGGGATCGCCCGCGACGGAGAAAAGCTTGTTCCGGGAGGTCTTGCCGGCGAGGAGCGCGACCGCACCCGGCTTCACTTCGAGGGCGGCCGCCAAGGCCGCGATCGCGGCTTTATTGGCGCGGCCGGCTTCGGCTGGCTCCGTGACAGCAAGGGAGAGGCGGCCGGCGGGCCATCCCGGGGCGGGAACAGAAGGCTCGATCCCCAGGAACGCGGCGTGCCGAGCGCCAGGACGGAGCTTGATCGCGATGCGAAGGCCATCCGCGCGGGCTTCCGAGCACGACGGAAGGGATTCGCGGCCCAGGGCCGCATCCCTGCCGCGCCTCCCAGGTCTTTCCCGCCTGTCCGCTTCCTGGCCTGTCATGCATCGTTTCCCTGTCGGGGGAGATAGAAAGAATGGCACCCCCGGAGAATGGCGGGGGAAGGGCGGAATATGATCGAGACCTCGGTGTTCCCACCTCCGGTCATCACGCTTCAGGGGCCTCATGGGCCGGGTGGTTGACAGCAGGGGCGCGCCCTATATTCGGCTTCAGACGCACCCATGTTCCTTGGGCAAACCCCCAACGGAGAGGATAGGATGGCTGAACCGGCTGCCCCAGGGGCCGCCCCCCCGGGGGTCGTCGCCCAGGTGCCTGTGACCGTGCTGACCGGGTATCTCGGCGCGGGCAAGACGACCCTACTCAACCGCATTCTGACCGAGCGGCACGGCAAGCGCTATGCGGTCGTGATCAACGAGTTCGGAGAGCTCGGCGTGGACAACGACCTCGTCGTCGAGAGCGACGAGGAAGTGTTCGAGATGAACAATGGCTGCATCTGCTGCACCGTGCGGGGCGACCTGATCCGCATCGTCGGCGGGCTGATGAAGCGGCGGGACAAGTTCGACGGCATCATCATCGAGACGACCGGACTCGCCAACCCGGCCCCCGTCGCGCAGACCTTCTTCGTCGATGAAGGCGTCCGGCAGAAGGCGCGGCTCGACGCGATCGTCACCGTGGCCGATGCGAAGCATCTGCCCGAGCGGCTGGAAGACAGCCATGAGGCGGCCGACCAGATCGCCTTCGCCGATGTGATCGTGCTCAACAAGGCCGACCTCGTGAGCCCCGAAGAGCTGGATGCGGTCGAAGCGCGCATTCGCACCATCAATCGTTTCGCGCACATCCACCGCACCGAGCGCGCCTCGGTGCCGATCGCGGAGGTGCTGGACCGCGGCGCTTTCGATCTCGAGCGGGTGCTTGCCCATTCGCCGGACTTCCTCACCGACGATGCGCATGAGCACAATGACGACGTGACCTCGGTGAGCTTCGAGCTCGACCGGCCGATCGATCCCGAGCGGTTCAATGCCTGGATGAGCATCCTGCTCGCCGAGAAGGGGCAGGATTTGCTGCGCACCAAGGGCATTCTTCACTATGCCGGCGAGGATCGCCGCTTTGCCTTCCAGGCCGTGCACATGATCGCGGACGGGGCCTTCATCGGGCCGTGGAAGGAAGGGGAGAAGCGGACGAGCCGGCTCGTCTTCATCGGCCGCAATCTCAACCGTCCGCAACTCCGCCGCGGCTTCGAGTCCTGCGAAGCCGGCTGAGCATTCGGTGGCGATGGGCGAGACCGCGACCGCCGATGCGCTGCTGAAGACGCGCGGAGAAAGCCGCGCCCTCGAGGCCTTCGTGGTCGCTTGCGCCTTCGAGCGCGGTGGCCGTTTCTGCGGCTTTGCCCTTGGCGATGGGACGATCAGGATCGCCGAGCCGGCGGCCAATGCCGCGTGGCGGAGCGTGGCCGTGCACGAAGGGGCTGTGCTGGCGCTGGCGCCGGATGCCACGGCAGGCGGATTCCTGACCGGCGGCGATGATGGCGCTTTGCGCCGCGTTGCGGCGGCCACGGGGGAGGCTACGGAGATCGCCCGGTTCGGGGGACGATGGGTCGAGCATGTGGCGAGCCATGAAGGAGCCAAGGCAGGCGGCGGCCTGATTGCCGCGGCGGTTGGAAAATCCGTTCATCTCTTTGACGGGGCCGGGGCGCGGCTGAAGAGTTTCGAACACAAATCCACGGTGAACGGCATCGCCTTCGACGCCAAGGGCAAGCGGCTCGCGGTGAGCCACTATAATGGCGTGTCGCTCTGGTTCGTGGGGGCGAAGGAGGCAACACCCCGCACGCTCGAATGGAAGGGAAGCCATCTGGCCATCGCGCTCCACCCGGAGGGCGAGGCGGTGGTGACGGCGATGCAGGAGAATGCGCTGCATGGCTGGCGGCTTTCGGACGGGCAGCACATGCGCATGAGCGGCTATCCCGCCAAGACGGAGTCGCTCTCCTTCTCGCGGCGGGGGAAATGGCTGGCGAGCAGCGGCGCCGATGCGATCGTCCTCTGGCCGTTCTTCGGCGGTGAGCCGATGGGCAAGACGCCGCTCGAGCTTGCCGGCGGCGATGGCGTGCTCTGCACGCGGGTTGCGTGCCATCCCGGACATGACGCGGTGGCGGGGGGATTCGCCGACGGGCTCGTGGTGCTCGCCGATATCGATCAGGGACGGGTGCTGCCGGTGGCGGCACCCGGGCGCGGCACGGTCAGCGCGCTGGCCTGGAACGCGGATGGAACGAGGTTCGCGTTCGGCACTGAGAGCGGATTTGCCGCGGTCGTCGATTTTTCGCGGAAGTAGCGGCGCTTTTCGCGATCCGCCAAAGACGTCAAATCGATCGAGACAACAAGGCTGGAGCATGATGAGTGAAAATCATCCCGCGCCGGCGCGGGACCGTAGCGCGACGCGTCTGGCATGAAGATTCTGGTGCGAATATATCGGGTCGCTCAATGTTTTCCCGGAGAGGCAGGTGGAACCGGGAGGATGATCTCAGCGGCGATCTTCCATTCCTGCCCGATCTTTATCCAGTTGATGATCATCAGAAACGGCCTCGGCGTTCCGCTCTGCCCTGCATAGGAGACAGTGATGGTCATCGGCGCATAGGATTCCGCCACCTCATGCGTCAGCCCGACGATTTTCAGTTTCGAGAAATCGGGCTCGAGCACCACCGGTCCGGATGCTGCGATGTCCCGCAGCTTTTGCTCGATCGCCTTGCCGCCCCAGAAGCCCGCCCAATTGCCCTCGGACGGGATCGCGCTTTTCGCGACCAAAAGCGCTGACGGCGACTGCCAGAACATCTTGCGGATTGCATCGATGTCATGGTGGTTGGCGAGATCCATCAGTTCATGAAAGCGCGATGAGACCGCGCTGAGGGCCCGGGTGTCGAGCGGTTCTGGGGGCATCGTCTCGGAGGCGGCGAGAGCGGCGGAACCGGGCGAAACGGTGGTCAGCAGGACCAGCGCGGCAAGCAGAGCATTTTTCATGTGCGGGAGCTTTTGCATGGGCGAAGGGATGAAGGATGATGTTGGCCGTGATCGTCAGGCCGATTTCTTGGCCGTGTTTGCGGCGCTCCAGAGCGAGCCTGGATTGACGCGGTTCGGGTAGAGCGCCAGCATCGCCTCGTAGAGTTCGCGCGTGGTCGCGGTCACTTCGTCCATTCGGTTGAAATCGCGCAGATACTGCCTTGTTTCTCCGATGATGCGCGGATCGTCGTCGTTCTCCGGCACCTTGTGACCGGCGATCACGGCTTTTGGTTCCAAGGCCTCGAGCCTGTCGAGCGTGGCGATCCATTCGAGCCGGCTCCGGCGATCCGTCTCGCCCAAATAGGGGTGAATGCCGTTATAGACGGCGTCGCCTCCAACGATCAGGCCGATCGAGGGCACATGGATGCAGGTCGAATGCGCCGTGTCGGTGTGCCCCGCGTTCACGGCGACGAGGCTCTGTCCTTCCAGCTCCAGCGCACCGTTTTCCAGCGGCTCGGCGATCGGCAGGCGCTCGGGAATCTCATTCGGGAAAAGCCGGCGCCAGAAATTGTCCATCCAGGCCGGTGA
>JASHVY010000155.1 GCA_030044345.1 Acetobacteraceae bacterium
TATTCGGTCGGCCATCTCGGCATCATCACCGACACGGACCAGATGTTCCCGAGCAGCCTGCCCTGGCGGCAGCAGCAGATCGCGCTCGACCATGCTTTTCCCCAGTTCAGCAACCTTCTCGTCGTGGTGCTCGATTCGCCGATCCCGGAGGCGTCGGATGAAACGGCGGCCGCGCTCGTCCAGGCGCTCCGGAGCGATCCCGCGCATTTCCGCACGGCGCGCAACCCGCAGGCCCTGCCCTTCTATAGCCAGGAGGGGCTGCTCTTTCTTTCCGAGCCCGATCTCCGCGCCCTGCTCGAGCGGCTGATCACCGCCCAGCCGCTGCTTGGCCAGCTCGTCGCCGACCCGAGCGGGCGGGGTCTCTTCTCCGCCCTCTCGCTCATGGCCCTTGGGCTGGTTCATGGCGGGGTCGATCTCAGCCCTTATGCAACCGCTTTCGCGGCCATCCACCACACCATTGCTGGCGCCCTTGCCGGCCAGCCCCAACCCCTCTCCTGGCTCAATCTTCTTTCAGGGCCGGTGGCTTCGGAGGGAGGAACCAACCGCATCGTGCTGGTGCAGCCGCGGCTCGACTATGGCTCGCTGCAGCCCGGCGGCGCGGCGACCACGGAGCTGCGCAAGATCCTGGAAGGCTTGCCTTATGTGCAGCAGGGGCTCGTCCATGTCGGCGTCACCGGCCAGATCGCCCTTTCGGATGAGCAGTTCGCGAGCGTGCTCAAGGGGGCGGTGAGCGGGACGATCGCCACCCTCCTCCTGGTCACGCTCTGGCTTTTCCTTGCCGCCAAGAGCTGGCGGATCGTCATTCCGATCGCGCTCACGCTCATGCTCGGCCTCCTGCTCACCACCACCTTTGCCGCGATCGCCATCGGGACGCTCAACCTCGTCTCGATGGCGTTCGCCATCCTCTTCGTCGGGATCGCGGTCGATTTCTCGATCCAGTTCAGCGTCCGCTTTCGCGAGATGCGCTATCTGACGGGCCAGACCCCGGCGGCGCTCACCGCCACGGCGGCGGGCGCGGGCAGCCAGATCCTCGTCGCCGCCCTTGGCGCCGCGGCGGGCTTCCTGGCCTTCGTGCCGACCCAGTTCCGCGGCGTGGCCGAGCTTGGCCTGATCGCAGGCACCGGCATGATCATCGCCTTCGTCTGCACCATGACCTTCCTTCCGGCGGCCCTTACTCTCTTCCGGCCGCGCGGCGAGCGGGCCGAGATCGGCTTTCAGATCCTCGCGCCGCTCGAGAGAGGTCTTGCCCGCCGGGCGCGGGTCGTGCTTGGCATCTTCGCCGCCCTCGCCGTTCTCGGCGCGACCGTCCTTCCGCGGGTCGCTTTCGACGGTGATCCGCTCGATACCCGCAGCCCCCATTCGGAAGCCGTGATCGTGCTCCGCCGCCTGCTGCAGAACCCGGTCACCAATCCATACAGCGCCCAGATTCTCGCCCCGAACGTCGCGGCGGCGGGGCATCTGGCGAGCGCGCTTCGCGCCCAGCCCGCCGTCGGGACCGTGCTCTCGATTCAGACCTTCGTGCCGGACGATCAGAACCAGAAGCTCGCCCTGATCGCCGATACGGAGGATATTCTCGGCCCGACACTCTCCGCGGACACGCCGACGACCGCCGTCACCCCCGCCGAGCTCCGGCTCGCCATCCGGACGGCGCTCAGCAGCTTCGCCCAGGCCCTGCCCAAGCTGCCGCACGATTCCCCGCTCGTCGCTCTCGATCGGGATCTCAAGGCGCTCGAAACCGCGCCCGATTCGGTTCTGATGGCAACCAGCCACGCGCTGACCGCCTTCCTGCCCGACCAGATCAGCCGCCTTCGCAAGGCGCTTTCGGCGGAGCCCGTCACCCTCGCGAACGTTCCCGCCACGCTCAAGCAGGATTGGGTGCTGCCGGATGGGCGCGCCCTGGTCGAAGCCCTGGCCAAGCCCGGCGAGCAAAGCAGCCAGGGGCTTGGCCGCTTCGTCGCCGCCGTCCGCAGCTTGGCGCCCGACGCCGGCGGCCCGGCCGTGAATATCGTCGGCAGCGCGGACATCATCGTGGGCGCCTTTCGCACCGCGGCGATCAGCGCTCTCATCGCCATTGCGATCATCCTCGGGGTGATTCTGCGCCGCCCGCGCGACGTGGCGCTGGTGATGGCGCCGCTTCTGCTCTCCGGGCTCCTGACGGCCATCCTGATCGTGCGGCTGCCGCTTCCGATCAACTTCGCGAACATCATCGCGCTGCCGCTGCTGCTCGGGGTCGGCGTCTCGTTCAACGTTTATTTCGTGATGAACTGGCGCACGGGGGGTCGCCAGTTCCTTACCTCGGCGACGGCCCGCGCGATTCTCTTCTCCGCGCTCACCACCGGCACGGCCTTCGGTTCGCTCGCTCTTTCCGCCGATCGCGGCACGGCGAGCCTGGGCACGCTCCTGCTGCTGAGCCTCGGGGCCACGCTTCTCAGCACGCTCATTTTCGTCCCGGCTCTTCTCACCGCAATCACGCTCGGGCCGGAGGAGACACGCCCCAGAGCGTGATGACCGAAGGTGGGAACATCGGAGGTCTGAATCACGCGGGAATATAAAGACCGAGAGCGTGATGGGGGAGCGCGAGCGAACGCATCCCGCGCGAGAACGTGACCATTTTCGGACCATGACGCCCAGCCCTTGGAGCCGCGAGTTACCTTTGTAACCCGATGATCGGCGAATGAGACGGTCCGGAAAGCAAGATGTAATGACCTTCGGCAAGATTCCGGAATGACCGGCAGGCGCCGGTATTCAAGGAATCACCGATGACCGCACTTACCCCGGATCAGGACATGAAAAGCTGGCTCACCGCGTTCGACAAGGCACTGTCGCGCGGCGATGTCGATGCAGCCGCGGAGCTTTTCCTGCCCGATGCGTTCTGGCGCGATTTTATCGCCTTCACCTGGAACCTCCACACCGCCGAGGGCCAGGAGGCGATTCGTGACATGCTCGATGCATGCCTCACGCAAACCGCTCCTGCCTCATGGCAACTGGCGGGGCCCGTCCAGCGGAACGACGACATCACCGAAGCGATGGCGACGTTCGAGACCGCGGTTGCGCGCTGCCATGCCGTGATCCGGCTCAAGAATGGAAGATGCCGGATGCTGCTCACGGCGATGACCGAGCTCAAGGGCTTCGAGGAAACCCGTGGCGCCCGGCGGCCGGTCGGCCATCCGTTGCAGTATCAGCCCGGGCGCAAGAGCTGGCGGCGTCAGCGCGAGCAAGACGCGAAAGAGCTCGGCATCACGCGCCAGCCTTATTGCGTGATCATCGGCGCCGGTCAAAGCGGACTCTCGCTCGGGGCACGGCTCAAACAGCTCAATGTCCCAACCCTGATCCTCGACAAGAGCGCGCGGCCTTCCGATA
Source organism: Acetobacteraceae bacterium (assembly GCA_030044345.1). Lineage (GTDB taxonomy): Bacteria > Pseudomonadota > Alphaproteobacteria > Acetobacterales > Acetobacteraceae > JAKAWQ01. The sequence continues at coordinate 3,361 of JASHVY010000155.1, forward strand.
CGTGGCGGAACCGTCATGATTCGCTTTCGCTTCATTCGCCCGTCTGGTTCGACCAGATGCCCTATTTCCCCTATCCGGAGACCTGGCCGCTTCACGCCTCGAAGGACCAGTTCGCCGATTGGCTCGACGCATACCAGAGATTGATGGATCTCGATGTCTGGACGGAGACCGAGTGCCTGAACGCCGATTTTGATGAGGCGCGCGGCGAATGGCGGCTGGATGTCAGGCGCAACGGTCAGGCGCTCACGCTCCATCCGCAGCAGCTCGTATTCGCGACTGGGCTTTTCGGAAAGCCGAAGCTGCCGGATATCCCGGGGATGTATAAGTTCAAGGGAGAGCTGCGCCACGCGAGCGCCCCTCGCGCAAGCGATGACTATAGAGGGCGCCGCTGCGTCGTGATCGGCTCGGGCACCACCGCGCACGATATTTGCGCAGAACTGTGGGAGGCTGGCGGCGATGTCACGATGATCCAACGCAGCCCCGCGATCGTGATGCGGCTCGACTCACTCATCCCCGCTTTTGCCCGCCTCTACGGTGATGAGGCGAAGGCGCAAGGGATGACGACAGAGATGGCGGATCTCCTGTCCGCCTCGATGCCGATGCGCGTTCTGGTGCAAATGCACCGAGAACTCGTTGCCCAGGTCAAGGAACAGGAGGCGCCTTTTTACGAAGGCCTGCGAAAAGCGGGCTTCCTGCTGACATTCGGTGAGGATGAGGCCGGCGTCGTTCCACAGATATTGCGTGATCCTTCGGGCTATTACATCGATGTCGGCGCCTCCGCGCTGATCATGAACGGCAGCATCAAGCTCCGAAGCGGCGTCAGCGTCGAGGCGCTCGGCGAAGAGGCCATGCTCCTGAGCGATGGAAGCGAGCTTCCGGCCGATGTCATCGTCTATGCAACCGGCTATGAGCGCGCGACCGTCGCGGAGATCCTGCCGGAGGAGATGGTCCGCAAGGTCGGCCGCCTATGGGGATTCGGCTCGGGAATCGGCAATGACCCTGGCCCGTGGGAAGGTGAGCTCAGGAATATGTGGAAGCCGACGCAACAGGCCGGCCTCTGGTTCCATAGCCACGGCATCGGCGGAGCGCGGTTTCCTTCGCGAATCCTTGCCTTGCAGATCAAGGCGCGTGAGGCCGGCATACCGACCCCTGTCTATAAGCTTACAGAGATGTTTCATGCCGAATAGGCGGATCACGGGGGTTTCTTTTTCTTTCTAAGATCAATATGGCTTCTGGTGGATCGCTTCGCGCCGGACACCCCGCGAACTTGTTCGCGGGGACCCCGTCGCGGGGTGCCCCGATCCGCCAAAACCCAAAGGGAAGCCATGAAATTGATCGAGAAAACAAATGGCTAAAGCGGGATGCAGGAGCGGAAGCGAACGCATCCCGCTTTCGTTCGATCGGATCCGAAGCATCGTCGCATCTTTGCCGCCTATAACGGCCGGGCAACCCAGCCAGAGAGGGCAGCCCAAGATGCTTACCTGCTTCATCCGCTACGAAATCGAACCGTTCCGGGTCTCGGCCTTCGAGGAATATGCGCGAAACTGGGGCCAGGCGATTCCGCGCTGCGGCGCCGATCTCATCGGCTATTTCGCGCCCCATGAAGGTTCGCTCACCACGGGCTATGGCGTCTATAACATCGAGAACCTTGCGGCCTACGAGGCGTATCGGGCCCGGCTTCGAGACGACCCGCTGGGCCGAGAAAATTACGAATTCGCCAAGCGGGAGCGGTTCATCCTTCGCGAGGACCGCATTTTCCTCCGCCTCGTTTCGGCCCCGCACGCACCATCGCACGCCCCATCGCACGCCCCCTTGGCACGGCCGTGATCGCCGTCATCTTCGAGGTGTGGCTCGCGGAGGGGGAGACACAGCATTATCTCGACCT
>JASHVY010000156.1 GCA_030044345.1 Acetobacteraceae bacterium
CACTGGTCATCGCCGGCGGCGGTGTGGCCTATAGCGGTGCCGCCGCCGCGCTCGACCATTTCTGCCGGACGCACGCGATCCCCTTCGCCGAGACCCAGGCCGGCAAGGGCACGCTCACTTCCGACCATCCGCTCAATCTCGGCGCGATCGGCGTTACCGGCACCACAGCGGCGAACGCGCTCGCCCGCGAGGCGGACGTGATTCTCGCCGTCGGCACCCGTCTGGCAGACTTCACCACGGGCTCGCACGCCCTTTTCGGGGCCGGACGAAGACTGATCGGCCTCAATGTCCAGCCCTTCGATGCCGCCAAGCAATTCGCGCTCCCGCTCCTCGCCGATGCACGGGCGGGGCTTGCAGCCCTGGATGACGCCCTCGGTGATTACCGCGCGCCGGCCGGGTGGGAAGCACGGGCAAAAGACGGGATCGCCGCCTGGCAGGAGACGCTCCACCGCGTGAGCGCGCCCTCCAACCGTCCGCGTCCTTCGGATGCCGAGGTGATCGGCGCGGTTCGCCGCGCCGCCGGGCCGGAAGGCGTCATCGTCGCCGCCGCCGGCGGTCTTCCGGGCGAGCTGCACAAGCTCTGGCAGAGCCATGCGCCCGGCGATTATCACCTCGAATATGGCTATTCCTGCATGGGCTATGAGATCGCGGGCGCGCTTGGCGTCGCCCTCGCCCGGCCCGAGGCCTCGATCTTCGCCCTTCTCGGGGATGGCAGCTATCTGATGATGAATTCCGAGATCGCGACTTCGGTCATGCTCGGCTGCAAGCTCATCCTCGTCGTGCTCGACAATGGCGGCTTCGGCTGCATCGACCGGCTGCAGCATGCAACCGGCGGTGCTTCCTTCAACAATCTTCTTGCCGATGCCCGGCATGTCGCCTTGCCGCGCATCGATTTCGTTGCCCATGCCGCAAGCCTCGGCGCGATTTCCGAGCGCGTGCGCACGATTACGGAGCTCGAGGCGGCACTCGTCCGTGCGCGCGCCGCGCCGCGCAGTTTCGTTGCGGTCATCGAGACGGATCCGGCGATCACCACCAAGGAAGGCGGCGCCTGGTGGGATGTGAGCGTGCCGGAAGTCTCTTCCCGGCCAGAGGTCCGCGCCGCCCGCGCCGCGTACGAACAGCATCTCGCCGCTAGAGCGTGATGATTTCAGATCATCACGCTTTCGCTTTGGTTTCTCGATCAATTTTATGGCTTCTGGCGGATCGCGGAGCGATCCACCAGAAGCCATATTGATCTAGCCGGCTGACTGGAAGGAAAATGAGCGATCGGGCCGTCGATGCGCGTGAGGTCGCGCTGCTGGATGCCATGCGCGCGGCGGGCAAGGAGGTGCTTTCCTACCTCGCCGCGCCGGCGCGGCTCGAGATCGGGCGCAAGGGGCCGCAGGATTTCGTCAGTGCCGCGGACGGCGCGGTGGAGCGCCTGCTGAAGGAGCGGCTGCTCGGGGCGTTCCCCGCGGATGATTTCCTCGGCGAGGAAACCGGCGGCAGCGGGTCGGGCAGCTTCGGCGCGCGTCTCTGGGTCGTCGATCCGATCGACGGCACGGCCAATTTCGTTCGTCTCATGCCGCATTTCTGCATCTCGGTTGCCTTCCTCTCCGAAGGCGAGATGACGCTCGGCGCCATTCTCGACCCGGTGCGAAACGAGCTCTATTTCGCCCGCCGCGGCCGGGGTGCCACGCGCAACGGGGCACCCGTCACCGTCGCGCCGACCCGCGTAATGAACGAGGCGATGGTCGAGATCGGCTGGTCTCCGCGTATCGAAAATGCGCGCTATCTCGCCCTTCTCGGAAACGTGCTCACCGCCGGCCCTTCCGTGCGCCGTGGCGGGTCGGGCGCGCTCGGCCTTGCCTATGTCGCGGACGGACGATCGGATGCCTATGCCGAGCTTCACATCAATGCCTGGGACTGCCTCGCGGGTCTTCTCCTGGTCCGTGAGGCGGGCGGGCGGATCAGCCCGTTTCTCGCCTCTGGCGGGCTCGCGCATGGCGGCCCCATCCTTGCCGCAACGCCCGGAATCGCGGATGCCATGTCCGATCTGACCGGCATTCCTCTCGAAGCCGGCTGACAGCCCAACTCATTGTTCGCGCCGCTTGATGACGAGCGGTCCCGGCGCCTGGCAGGTCGGCATGATCTCCATGCGATTGACGTTGAAATGCGGCGGCAGCCCCACCACCCAGGCAACCGCTTCGGCAATATCCTCGGGCGTGAGCGGCGTCGTGCCCACATAGATGGCGGCCGCGCGCGCCGCGTCGCCGAATCGCACCGCGCTGAACTCCGTGCCGCCGACAAGGCCGGGTTCGAGATCGGTCACGCGCACATTCGTGCCGACGAGGTCGGCGCGCAGATTGAGGCTGAACTGCGTGACGAACGCTTTCGAGGCACCATAGACATGCCCGCCCGGATAGGGATAGCGCGCGGCGGTGCTGCTGAGATTGACGATATGGCCGCGATTGCGCTCCGCCATTCCAGGCAGGAAGGCATGGGTGAGACGGATGAGGCCGGTGACATTGGTCGCCACCATCCGCTCCCAGTCCGCGAGCTTCGCCTTCTGCGCGGGATCGAGCCCGAGCGCGAGGCCGGCATTGTTGACGAGCACATCCACCTCCCGCCAGCCCGCCGGCAAGCTGTCGGGCAGCGCGGCGACCGCGGCCGCATCCGTAACATCGAGCGCGAAGGGAAGAAGGCGCTCGCCAAGCTTTTCCTTGAGCGAGGCGAGCCGCTCCCGCCGTCGCGCCGCCGCGATCACGCGATGTCCGTCGGCGATGAAGCGGCGGGTGATGGCGGCCCCGAAGCCGGCGGAGGCGCCGGAGACGAAGAGTGTGAGAGGCATGAAGGTCCCTTTGCAGCGAACAATGCGATGATGCCCATGGATGATGCCCGCGATTGCCCTCGCCCGTCAGCCCATGGAGCCGACAGGCGGGCCTCGTCAGTTCGGCAGGCTGAAATCGACGGCGACAGGGCAGTGATCGGATAACCGCTCGCGCCAGATGGGCGCGGTCTCGCGATAGACGAGCACGCGGAAGCTCCCTTTCTCCATCCAGCGCCGCGCTTCATCACCGGCCAGGATCTGGTCGATGAACGTGTCATAGCGCCCGCCCCAGCATGGATTGCGAACACCTTCTGTGGCGACGGCGAGCGGCGCCGCCTTGTCGAGCCCGGCCAGGAAATCCTCATCCGGACCGAGCACGCGATTGAAATCGCCGATGATCAGGAAGGGCGTGCCGGCGCTGCGGCGCGCCGCGATCCAGCGTTCGAGCACCGGAAGCTGTTCGCGCAGAACCTTGCAGGCTGGCCGGTTCTCATCGAGCGAAACCTCCCAGCAGCCGCTCTTCAGATGCACGGCGAGGATGCGCAGATCCACCCCGCCGAGATGAAGGGTCACGTCTGCGCCGCTTCGCAACTGCTCCGGCGCATCGGGTGGATAGGGGTCGAGCGCGGTGAGATCCGGGTTCGCCGTGAAGGCGATGCCGCGACGGATCGCCAACCCCACCCGCTGCACCACCTTGTCGGACGTGAAATGCAGCACATAGCGGTCCGGCGTGAAGACTTGTGCCGCAGCCTCCGGGCCATCCACTTCTTCCATCGCCACCACATCGGCATTGAGGATGTTCGCATAGGCGCGCAGCCGCGCGATATCCTCCGGCCGCTTGGGCTTCACCGAAGCGGGCAGGGAAGGATCGCCGGCCGGGCGAAGCGTGAACCACTCCATGTTCCAGCTCGCGACCGTGAGCAGGGAGGCAAAGGCCGGAAACGGCAGCAGCAAGGCAAGCAGCAGCACGAGAGGGCGGACCATCAATGGCTCCTCGGTCGATAGGGAATCTGGCGGAAGAAGCGGTGCCGGGCCATGATATTGAGGATATTGCGCGAGCTCTGCGATGCCGGGGAACAGAGGGGCAATGGCGGATCGGATCGAAGCGGCACGGCAGTGGTTTGCCGAGGAACTGCGGCATACTGCATGGCGGTCACGCCCGGCCTGGTCCAGAATCTTCCAATTGTCCGCATCGGACATCGTCTCCTGGCCGAAAGCAGTCAGTCCGTTTCGTGGTCAAAATCTTAAAAAGTAGCCTTCCCACGGGTGTTTTCTTCCGGAGTGAGGAGGGGCGCGCTGGATGAACCGGCCTGCATATTGCCACGATGATAGTCAAGCCCTATGCTCGGCGCAGATGGTTCCTTTCAAGGATCAAAAGGGAACATGGGTGAGGCTTCGTGCCAATTCCCGGGCTGTCCCCGCAACTGTAAGCGGATAGCTGATCGCTACTAGCCACTGGGCAACTGGGAAGGCGGCGAGAGGCAGTGACCCGCAAGCCAGGAGACCTGCCATCAACAGGCGTCAACGCGAACGCATCGGGCGGGGAGTCTCGGTGGGGCGAGATCTTTTGCCGGATCGAGCCTTGTTTGCGGGGACAGCGCCAAGAACAGGCAATCCCATGCTTTCCTTTCTGAATCATATCTTCAATGATGGCACCGCCAATGTCCGCGGTAAGGTCGTCGGCATCTATGCCTTTCTGATCGCCATGAATATCGGGGCGTGGATCTGGGCCCTGATTTCGTTCCACAATCAGCCGGCCATGCTCGGCACGGCTCTGCTGGCCTATACGTTCGGGTTCCGCCATGCGGTCGATGCCGACCACATCGCGGCGATCGACAATGTCACGCGCAAGCTGATGCAGGAGAACAAGCGCCCCATCGCCGTGGGCTTCTTTTTCTCGATGGGGCATTCCCTCGTGCTGCTG
>JASHVY010000157.1 GCA_030044345.1 Acetobacteraceae bacterium
GGGCTTTTTTCTTTCTATACGCCGAGCTTGTGGAACCACGAGCCGATCGCGATGAACACGATCAGCCCGATGATCAGGTAGGCCATTTCCTCCTCCTTATTGTCCGCCTTTTCGTTTTGTTGGTGTCTTGCCGGCGGGGCGGACCGCCGGCGACGAAACGGATTCTATCACGGAGCAAAAGGATTGTTCTCTTTTGAAGAGTGAAGCGCCTGGCGCGCTGGCGCCGTTGGCTCCCGGAGTAGGACTCGAACCTACGACCCAGCGGTTAACAGCCGCTTGCTCTACCAACTGAGCTATCCGGGAACCGGTGCGTCCAGGGATATAGCCAAGCCCCGGCGCGCCGGCAATCGGCCCGGCTCAAAACCAGGCAGCGGCGGGAAACACGAGCCGGACGGCCAGCAGCAAAAGGGCGGCAACGGCCCCGGCGAGCATGTCGTCCGCCATGACGCCCGCGGCTCCGGGCAGGCGCTCCGCCCAGCGGATGGGGCCCGGCTTCAGGATGTCGAAGACCCGAAAGAGGACGAATCCTGCGATCAGAGCGGGCGGGCCAGCCCGAACGGCAGCCAGCAATGCGATCCACTGCCCGGCAATCTCGTCGATCACCACCCAGCCGGGGTCATCCGTCACACCCAGCCTGTTGATCGCCCAGAAGCCACTCAGGAGTGCCAGACCCACGCCGAGCGGGAGCAGGGTGGGCGAAATCGCGAGCAGACCCGCCGCGACGAGCGTGGCCGCGGCGGATGCGACAGTGCCCGCGGCCCGAGGCGCCAGCCCGCAGCCGAACCCACCGGCCAGCATGCGGGCAAGCCTCTCGGAGGCTCGCGGGGAACGCGTCGCGTGTGACAAGGGCCATCCGGAGGAGATGCGCCCTCGGCCTATATCCGGTTCCCGACCCGAAGGCGAGCATCAGGGCTCCAAGCCCTGACCCTTTTCTTTGGCGGCTGCCGAGGAACGATCCCTCCGTCGTGTCGCCGATGTAACCGGACGCTCCCGCCTACGAATGGATAGGTGTGATTTCATCCGAACACTGTTCCTCCCTCGCGCGGAGGTGGTCCAGGGTGGACGCGAGGGATGCGTTTGGCGTCTGGCGTCTGGCGCATGCAATTGATCGAGAAAATAAATCCGAAGCGTGATGATTTCGGATCATCGCGCTCTCGTGGCGAAGGAATCGGGGATCGAGAGGCATGAATATCGAGCGTCGTCACTTGCTGCAGGGCCTCGCCGCGCTTCCGCTCGTTGCTTCTGCCGGCACCGCCCACGCGGCGACGAATGATCTCGTTCTGACGTGCGACACCGCACTTGGCCCGGCCATGATGGCCGCGGCAAAGCAATTTCTCCAGACAGCGCACATCCGGGTGCACGTCTTTCCAACCGGGCCCGGCCTCATTCTTCCCCAGCTCGCGCATCACATCCAGAATGATATCGCCTGCACACAACAAGCCGCCATGCGCGCGGCTGTCGCCACAGGCCTCGTCACGGCCGGAGAGCCGCGGGGTGCCTGGCGGAATCGCCTGGTGGTCGCCGCCCGTCCCGGCGCGGGGACAGCCGCGGCAACGCAGCGCATCGCCGTCAGCGATCCCACACCGGGCTCGGACATGGATGGCCCTGCCATCCTCCGCAGGCTCGGGTTGAACCCGGCCACGGTCCTCGGCGTGATCGACACGGACGAGGTTGCTTTCCTGCTCGCACGCGGCGAAGCCGATTCCGGGCTGCTCCATATGACGGATATCCACGCCACACGCGGGCTGGAAATTTTGCTAGCCGTGCCCGACGACGCGGCCCCGCCCATCATCTACACCATCGCCGTGACGAAGCGCGTGAAGCATCGGGACGCGCCCGCATTCGTCGAATTCTTGACAAGCGCGGAGGGCGGCAAGGTTCTATCGGAACAAGGCCTGGAGATCGTCTCGTGAGCGCGGGCGGGGTCCAGAAACATGCGCTCGTCGTGCGCATTGCGCATTGGCTCCAGGCGCTCGCGATCCTGATCATGATCGGCAGCGGCTGGCGCATCTACAATGCGAGCCCGATCTTCCCGTTCCGCTTCCCGGTATGGGCCACACTTGGCGGCGATGTGCAGACATCGCTCGCCTGGCATGGCGATCCTGGCGTCGCGACCGCGATTGCCTGGCATTTCGCAGGCATGTGGCTGCTGCTGTCGAGCTTCCTGCTGTTCGTGCTTTGGGGTCTCTTTTCCGGCCATTTCCGGCGTGATTTCCTGCCGCTTTCGCCCCGCAGCCTCTGGCGGGATTTTATTTCGGCGCTTCACTTCCGCCTTGATCATCGGCTGGGCGAATACAATGCCGTGCAGAAGCTTTTCTATTGGTGCGTCATCGCCGGAATCCTGGTGATGCTCATCTCCGGCCTCGCGATCTGGAAGCCGGTGCAGACCTATCCGCTGGAATTGCTGTTCGGCGGCTTTCAGGGGGCACGGCTCGTGCATTTTCTGGTGATGTCGGGGATCGTGCTGTTCCTGGTGGTGCATCTCACCCTGGTCGCCCTGGTCCCCAGCACACTCGTCGCCATGATCGTCGGCCGCTTCGGGCCGCGCGAGTCCAAGCCAATGCCGGGCCCCGCCCTGCGCGAAATCGGGGAGGGGTCTTGATGCTTATCCGGAGAAATCTGGTGGAGCGTGGCTTCTCCCTCGGCGCGCTCACCCTGCTCACCGGCTGCGACATCAGCGACAACAACGCGGTGCAATCTCTGCTCGCGCGATTCTCGCGGTGGAATGATCGTGTGCAGGAGGCGCTCTTCAGCGACCGACGCCTCGCCCCGACATTTCCGGAATCGATGGCGGTGAAGAATTTCCGCTACAATGCGTGGTACGGTCCGAACTTGGCGCCCCGGCTTCAAGCCGCGGATTTCCGGCTGCTGCTTTCGGGCAAGATTGCCAACAAGAAGCCCTGGACAGTGGAAGAGCTCTATGCCCTGCCGCAAGTGACACAGATCACGCGTCATGTCTGTGTCGAAGGCTGGAGCATGATCGGCAAATGGACCGGCACGCCCTTCCGAACATTCCTTGAGCGCGTCGGCGCCGACACCACGGCGCGCTATGTCGGGTTCGAATGCGCGGATGGCTATTACGAAGGCATCGATATGCCGACGGCCCTGCATCCGCAAACGCTCATGGCATTCAAGCTCTCCGATGATATCCTCCCCTATGAGCACGGATTTCCCTTCAAGCTGCGGATCCCGACGAAGCTCGGTTTCAAGAATCCGAAATTCATCACCACCATCTACGTGACCGACCAAAGGCCGCGCGGCTTCTGGACGGACCGGGGCTATAACTGGTTCAGCGGGAGCTGACGATCGATGGCGGGCGCGGAAGGTTCCTGTGCCGTCGGCGTGATGGCCAAGACACCCCAACCCGGCCGATCCAAGACCCGCCTTTGTCCACCGCTTCTGCCCGAGCAGGCGGCGGCACTGAGTGCCGCCTTCCTGCGCGACACCACCAGCAATGTTCTCGCGGCCGCGCGTTCGATGCCCATCGCGGCCTATGCAGCCTATGCCCCGCGCGGAACGGAAGCACTGCTTCGGGCCCATCTCGCCGAGGGGACGGAATTGCTGCTGGCGGATGGCAGCCCGCCCATGCCGGACGGCGTCGAGGGTTTGGGCCGTTGTCTCCTGCATGCGATCCAGGGAATGCTCGCGCACGGCCATGCGGCAGCCTGCGTGCTAAGCGCCGACATCCCCACGCTTCCCACGCGGCTTCTTGTCGAAGCGGCCAGCATCCTGCTTGCAGAGGGCGAGCACGCCGTGCTGGGGCCGGCAGAGGATGGCGGCTATTACCTGCTCGGCCTCAAGCAGGCGCACGCCTCGTTCTTCGCGGACATTGCCTGGAGCACGGAAAGCGTCGCGGAGGCGACACGCGCACGCGCGCGGCGCGCCGGTGTCCCGCTGATCGAGATCGATCCGTGGTACGATGTCGATGACGTGTCGTCGCTTGGGGCTCTGCTCGCCGAACAATCGGGTTATGCCGCGCCAGTGACAAATGCTGCGCTCGATCGTCTTGGCCTGAGGGAAAGCCTGGCGGACGTGATCCTGCCGAGCGCTGCCGAATGAACCGGGCTGTCCTCAGGCTCGCCGGTCTCGGCGTCCTCCTCTGCGCGCTCATGCTCGGCGCGCTGATGCTGCATGTGCCCGGATCGCATTCCGTCGGCTCGCCCCTCCGCACCAATATTTTCGTGGGCGTGCTGGCTGCCGGGGTGGCCGTCTATTTTCTCTGCGTCAAGCTGGTGCTGAGAAACAGGCTGCCCGCGCGCGCCATCTGGATCGTGCTGGGCGTGGCCGTGATCATGCGCGCGGTTCTGCTGCCGGTGCCCCCTTTCCTTTCCGGCGACGTTTTCCGCTATGTCTGGGACGGCGAAGTTCAGGCGGCCGGCATCAATCCCTATCGCTATGTCCCGGCCGATCCTGCCCTCGCTTCGCTGCGGACCCCGGCAATCTATCCCCGTATCAACCGCAAGACATACGCGCGCACCATCTATCCGCCCGCCGCGGAGCTTGTCTTCGCGATTGTCACCCGCATCTCGCGAACCATCATCGGCATGAAGATCGCAATGGTGGCATTCGAAGCCGTGGCCATTCTTTGCCTTCTTCGGTTGCTGATGATTGCCGGATTGCCGCCCGAGCGCGTGCTCATCTACGCGTGGAATCCGCTCGCGCTCTGGGCTTTCGCGGGCAATGGGCACGCCGATGCGATTGCGATCGGCCTGCTGGCTCTTGCCCTGCTTTGCCGCGCGCGACACCGCGATGGCTTTGCCGGGATGATTCTGGCTTTCGCGACACTGGTGAAATTCCTGCCCGTCGTGGTGGCGCCGGCCTTCCTGCGTGGCGGCCGGCTGTGGCGCCCGTTCCTCGCCGGCGGCATGACCATCGTGCTGCTCTATATGCTCTATAATTCCGTCGGATGGCACGTGCTCGGCTACCTGCCTGGCTATGGCGCTGAGGAGGGTCTCGATAACGGCAGCGGGTTCTGGCTGCTGGCGGGCTTTTCACAAATCTTCCCGTTATCTCGATGGGTGGTGCTGATCTATTTGCTTGCGGCCGTCGGCGGCTTCGGCTGGCTGACGTTTTGGATCGCGCGCGGCAAATTCCGGCCCACCGGAAATGAAATTGTCACATTGTGCCGGGATTCGGCCATCCTTGCCGCCTGCGCCACGATCATTGTCAGCCCCCATTACGCTTGGTACTTCGCCTGGCTTGCCGTGCCCTGCGTCGTGGCACCGCTGCCGGCGGTGATCTGGCTCTCCGCGGCCCCCGTGCTGCTCTACCTCGATCCGTTTCAGGAACGCTTCTTCTGGCCGTCCCTTGTCTATCTGCCGGCGATTGCCCTCGCCCTGGCGAGCTTTTGGCGCCACCGACCCCTGCCCCGTGCCGCGATCGCCGCTTCGCAAGGAAGCCCATGATGTCCGCTGCGACCGCCTTGAGGAATCCGCGCCGCTATTTCGAAGACGTTGGCGCCGAACGGTCAGCCACAGCCGAGAAACCGCCCGTCTGTCTCTATCTGGAGGTGACCAATCGCTGCAATCTGCTCTGCGAGACCTGTCCGCGCACCTTCGAAACGCTGGAACCGCCGGCAGACATGAGCTGGGCGCTCTTCACCCGCATCATCGACCAGGTGCCGAACATCGCACGCGTGGTGCTGCACGGCGTTGGGGAGCCGATGCTGGTCAAGGATCTGCCGCGTATGATCCGCACCCTCAAGGATCGCGGCACCTATGTGCTGTTCAACACCAACGGCACGCTGATGCAGCCGAAGAAATTCCGGGCGCTGATCGATACCGGCCTGGACGAGCTGCGGGTTTCGCTCGATGCCGCCGACCGCCAATCCTACGCGCGGATCAGGGGCAAGGATTTCTTCGATCGCATCGTGCGCGATGTCGGCAAGTTCGTGGCCTTCCAGGAAGAGACCGGTGCGGCGACACCGCGCGTCTCGCTCTGGTTGACCGGATTGAAGGAGACCATCGCCCAGCTTCCCGCTTTCGTGCGCCTCTCCGCTTCCATGGGAATCCGCGAAGTGCACTTGCAACGCCTCGTCTTCGACGAACCGGGCTATGGCATGGCGAGCGCAGAACATTCCTTGTTCGAAACCACGCAGGCGGAAGAGCAGGCAGCCATCGCCGCGGCCCAGGCATTGGGCGCCGAACTGGGCGTGACGCTGGATGCGTCCGGCGCGACGGAGCCGGGTCTGAGCTTGCAGCGCCCGTCGGAGGATCAGCCCTGGTCGGCCTGCCGTCGCCCGTGGTCGCTGATGTATTTCACCGCCCATGGCCGCGCGCTGCCTTGCTGCATCGCGCCTTTCTCGGTACGCGGCTATAGCCACTACACGCTCGGCGACGCCACGCAGCAGACCCTGCGCGAGATCTGGAATAGCCCGGCCTATCGGGATTTCCGCGCGGCCCTGCTTTCCGATACACCGCCGGCGCCGTGCCGGAATTGCGGCCTGCGCTGGAGCCTCTAGTGCCAGCTTTCATGGAAAGCTGGCACATAGGTCTTTGTCCCAATGCCCGATTCACGCGGCGAAAAGCGCTCGCTCCGCGAGTCATTTTTCTCTGCGATCGGGCACGAGCACAAGAGTTGCCAAACATTCGCGTTTGGGCTATGGCCGATAGCGGGCTACGCTCCCCCACCGGGGCGCTTCTCTTCTGCAAGGGAGAGCCGCTATGGCATCCGCAGCATCTCGGCCGGACGTGCGTCCGGCAAATCCCTATTTCTCCTCCGGCCCCTGCGCGAAGCGTCCCGGCTTTGCGCTCGAAGCGCTTGCCGGCGCGCTGCTCGGTCGCAGCCATCGCGCCAAGGAACCCAAGGCACGGCTGGCGGAGGTCATCACCCGCTCACGCACGCTCCTCGGCATGCCGGCGGATTGGCGGCTCGGCATCGTGCCCGCCTCCGACACGGGCGCGGTCGAGATGGCGCTCTGGTCGCTCCTCGGCGCGCGCGGGGTGGATGTTCTCTCCTTCGAGAGTTTCGGCGCCGGCTGGGCCACCGACATCGCAAAGCAGCTCAAGCTCGCTGATGCGCGTCTGCTCGAAGCGCCTTACGGTCGGCTGCCGGATCTCGGCGCGGTCGATTTCTCGCGCGACGTGGTGCTGACCTGGAACGGCACCACATCCGGCGTGCGCGTGCCGAACGGGGATTGGATCCCCGAAAACCGCGAAGGCCTCGTCATCGCCGATGCGACCTCAGCCGCCTTCGCCATGGCGTTGCCTTGGGAAAAACTCGATGTCGTAACCTGGTCCTGGCAGAAAGTGCTGGGGGGTGAGGCCGGGCACGGCATGCTCGCCCTCTCTCCACGCGCGGTGGCGCGGCTCGAATCCTACCGGCCCGCCTGGCCGTCGCCGAAAATCTTCCGCCTGACGAAGGGCGGAAAGCTGATCGAAGGCATCTTCAAGGGTGAGACGATCAACACACCGAGCATGCTCGCCGTCGAGGATGCGCTCGACGGACTTCGCTGGGCGGAGAAAATCGGTGGGTTGCCGACGCTGCTCGCACGGGCCGAGGCGAATCTCGCTGCGATTGCGCGCTGGGTCGAGCGCACGCCGTGGGTCGATTTCCTCGCCGAGCAGCCGGAGTGTCGCTCGCCGACCTCGATCTGCCTCAAGATCACCGCGTCCTGGTTCACGAGCCTCGCGCCCGACGCTCAGGCCGCGAGTGCCAAGCGGCTCGCAAGCCTGCTCGAATCCGAGGGCGTCGCTTACGACATCGCTTCGTACCGCGATGCGCCGCCGGGCCTGCGCATCTGGGGCGGCGCCACGGTCGAGACTGCCGATATCGAAGCGCTCCTCCCCTGGCTCGACTGGGCGACGGCGGCCGTCGCTGCCGAGGTCGCGTCGCCGCAGGCTGCGGAGTGACGCTCATGCCCAGGGTCCTGATCAGCGACAAGCTCTCACCCGCCGCCGTCGCCGTCTTTCGCGAGCGTGGGATCGAGGCCGATCTCAAGCCTGGCCTCAAGCCGCCGGAATTGCGCGAGATCATCGGCGCCTATGATGGGCTCGCCGTACGTTCCGCGACGAAAGTGACGCGCGAGCTCCTTGAAGCCGCCTCCAACCTGAAAGTCGTCGGCCGCGCCGGTATCGGCATCGACAATGTCGATGTGACGAGCGCGACCCGCCGCGGCGTCGCCGTGATGAATACGCCGCACGGCAACTCGGTTACCGCCGCCGAACACGCAATCGCGATGATGATGGCGCTCGCCCGTCAGATTCCCGAAGCCTCCGCCTCCACCAAGGCCGGCAAATGGGAGAAGAACCGCTTCATGGGCATGGAGCTGTTCGGCAAGACGCTCGGCCTGATCGGCTGTGGCAATATCGGCTCAATCGTCGCCGATCGGGCGATCGGCCTCAAAATGAAAGCGATCGCCTATGATCCCTATCTCACCGAGGCGCGCGCGCTGGCGCTTGGGGTAGAAAAGGTCGAGCTTCCCGCCCTGCTCGCCCGTGCCGACGTGGTCACGGTCCACACCCCGCTTACGGACGCAACCCGCAACATCCTTTCCGCCGAGGCAATCGCTTCGATGAAGCCGGGCGTGCGCATCATCAACTGCGCGCGCGGCGGGCTCATCGACGAGACGGCGCTCGCAGAGGCGATTCGCTCGGGCCATGTCGCCGGCGCGGCCCTCGATGTCTTCGCTGCCGAACCGCCCGGTGAGAGCCCGCTCTTTGGGCTCGAAAACGTCGTCTGCACGCCGCATCTCGGCGCCTCCACCGAAGAGGCGCAGGAGAAAGTCGGCATCCAGGTGGCAGAGCAGATGAGCGACTTCCTGCTCACGGGCGCGATCGTCAACGCCGTCAATATGCCGTCCGTCTCCATCGAGGAAGCGCCGCGGCTCCGTCCCTACATGGATCTTTGCCGCCTGCTGGGCAGCTTCGCCGGCCAGCTTACCCAGGCACGCGACGGCGTCATCCAGCGCGTTGCGATCGAATACGAAGGGGCGGCGGCCGGCCTCAACCCCAAGCCGCTCACCGCCGCTGCCCTCACCGGGCTTCTCACGCCGATCCTCGAGGGTGTGAACATGGTCAACGTCTTGGCGCTCGCGCATGAACGCGGCATCGAGATCGCGGAGACCGTTCGCGACCGCCCGAGCGAATATCAGACACTGGTCACGCTCTCGGTCACCACCGAGCAGCAGACCCGCGCCGTCGCCGGCACGCTCTTCGCCAACGACCGCCCGCGCATCGTTGCGGTCAAGGGCATTCCGGTGGAGGCAGATTTCTCCCACCATATGATCTATGTCACCAACCAGGACCGCCCGGGCTTCATTGGCCGCTTCGGCGCGAAACTTGCCGAAGCCGGCATCAACATCGCGACCTTCCATCTCGGCCGTACCGTCCCTGGCGGCGATGCCATCTGTCTCGTCGCGGTGGATGAGCCGGTTCCCGAGCCGGTGCTCGCCGCCGTCCGCGCGATCCCACTCGTCGTCCAGGCCACACTGCTCAGCTTCTGACACAAGCTCGCTCTAAGTAGTCTCCCGCATGAGCCGTCGTGAGCGAAGTCGCCGCAGCGAATACCGATTCTTCCATCCGATCAGCACGCGCTGGAAGGACAACGACGCCTTCGGCCATGTCAACAATGTCGAGTACTACTCCTATTTCGACACGGCTGTGACCTACTTCCTGCTCGAGCATCAGCTCATCGGCATCTCGGTGGGAGAGATCATCACCGTGGTGGCCGAGACCGGCTGTCGCTACCATGCCTCTGTCGCCTTCCCCGATCGGGTGACAGTCGGCGTACGCGTCGCACGCATCGGCTCAAGTTCGGTACGCTATGAGATCGCTGTCTTTCGCAACGACGAGGACGAGGCGGCCGCCGAAGGCCACTTCGTGCACGTCTATGTCGATCGCGTCAGCATGCGCCCGGTGCCCATTCCGCCCGAAAGCCGCGCGGCGCTCTCGCTGATCGCGGTTACGGCTTAGAAGTATCGATAGCCTGGGGCTTTGCCCCAGACCCCACCAGGGCCTGGAGGCCCTGGACCCCATCCGCGCTACGCGGCAAAACAAGAAAAGCCGTGCTGCGAAAATGGACGGTCCTGAAACGGAGGGAAACGATGGATCTCGGTATCGCCGGCAAACGCGCGCTCGTCTGTGCCGCAAGCAAGGGGCTCGGCCGGGCTTGCGCAATGGCCCTGGCGCGCGAGGGCGTCGCTGTCACCATCACCGCACGCGGGGCCGAGGCACTCGAGCACACGGCGGCCGAGATCCGCGCCGCCACGGGCGTGACGGTGACCGCGGTTCCCGGCGACATCACCACCGAAGCCGGGCGCGGGGCCGCGCTGGCCGCCTGTCCCGAGCCCGACATCCTTATCAACAATGCAGGCGGCCCACCGCCCGGGGATTTCCGTCAATGGTCGCGCGAAGACTGGATCAAGGCGCTTGACGGCAACATGCTGACACCGATTGCGTTGATTCGTTCCGTTATCGACGGCATGATCGCCCGCGGGTTCGGCCGCATCGTCAACATCACCTCGGCCTCGGTGAAATCGCCGATTCCCACGCTCGGCATGAGCAACGGCGCTCGCACAGGCCTTACCGGCTTCGTGGCCGGGCTCGCGCGTCAAGTTGCCCGACACAATGTC
>JASHVY010000158.1 GCA_030044345.1 Acetobacteraceae bacterium
GAGAGGAGTCTCTTTTATGCACTGACGATGGCGGCCGCGCACGCGCAGATATTCATTCGGAACTGGCTTCGATGATCGAGGCGGATTTTGAGCAATCGTTCTCGGCAAAAAAGTGATATCGCGCGCCTGGAATGTGCTCGGAGCAACCGACAGTTGAAGCCCGGGTACCACGACGATTTCGCCATGATGGAGATCTGGCGGCGATGGTGTACCTGCCTGCACTAAAACTCGAGAAACACGGTCTCCTGGGCACCGCGCAGGCGGATATCGATCTCCCACACGCCAGCCCCCGCCGGCGCCGCGATCAGGCTTGCCCGCCTCTCCGGATCATCGATCCGGCCGAGCAAGGGGTCGATCTCGTTCAGTGCCTCGCCTGCGAAATAAACACGCGTGAAGAGCGGCCGGGTCAATCCCCGCGCATGGATCGCAAGCGCCAGGTGTGGTGCTTCGGCAATATTGCCGCGTCCACGCAGTGCGCCCGGCCGGAGCGTGCGGAAACGGAATCGCCCGTCCGCGTCCGTCCCGCCCCGCCCGAATGCCGGAAAACTCTCTGAGGCCGGCGGGTCCGCCTGCCAGAGTTCCACGCAGGCATCGTTCACTGCCGCAGCCTCTCCATCCAAGACGCGCCCTTGCAGCACGATCACTGTGCCGATGGCGCCGAAGCGGGTGAGGTCCGCCCAGCTCGAATCTTCGAGCAGGTGCCAATAAGGTCCAATCGTCTGCTGCGCTGTCGCGACCCCCATCTCATTCCTCCAAAGGCGTTGCGTCGCGCCCACGCAGCATGATGTCGAAGCGATAGCCATGCGCCCATTCCGGCTCGGTCAGTGCGGGATCGAAGCGCGCCACCAAACGCTCGCGCGCCGTCCGGTCCGGTACCGAATGGAAGATCGGGTCGGATGCCAATAGCGGATCGCCCTCGAAATACATCTGGGTGATCAGCCGCTGTGCGAAACCCGTTCCGAACAGGGAAAAATGGATATGGCTCGGCCGCCAGGCATTGTCGTGGTTGCGCCAGGGATAGGATCCCGGCCGCACCGAGACGAAGCGATATTGTCCTTGCGCATCGGTGAAGACACGACCAACGCCGCGGAAATAGGGGTCGATGGGCGCGTCATGCTGGTCGGTCGGGTGGCGGTAGCGTCCGGCCGCATTCGCCTGCCACAGCTCGATCATCGTCTCCGCGACAGGCCTTCCATCCTCGTCGCTCACGATCCCGGCGACAATGATCCGTTGTCCCTGCGCCTCGCCACCGTCGACGCGCGTGAGGTCGGCGAGGGGCGAGAAATGTGCCGGTGAGAAGCGGGGGCCACCCGCCTCCGTCACGCCGGCTGCGAGCGGCACCAGGGGCCGGAGCGGCGCGCGCAGTGCCGTGCTGCGATAGGAGGGCGTCGCATAGGCGGGCTGGCTGCCTGGTGCCGGCGGGTGAAAGCGCGCGAACGCGGTCTCGCTTTCTCTCATGGTTTCGCTCCTGTTTCGTTCCCTTGAGGCAAGAGCGTGATGATTTTAGGTCATCACGCTCTTGCTTTATTTTCCCGATCAATTTGATGGCTTCCCCTTGGGCTTTGGCGGATCGCTTCGTACCGGCGTCCCCGCCACCGGGTCCCCGCGAACACGTTCGCGGGGTGCCCCGATCCACCAGAAGCCATATTGATCTCGCATTGCCAATCCCGCCCTTCAGCTCCGATCATCGCCCTCGGTCATTGCTTTCGTCATTAGTCACTGCTGCGCCGGCAGAGCTTGGGATTGGCAAGTGCGAGCCGTTGGTCCACCTGCCACTCCAGAAAAGCCGTCAGCATTTCCTGATGCGCGTCGAACCGCCCGGCCCGGATATCCGCCGCCAACATGCGCTCGATCTCCCCGAGCCTCTGCGATGCGTCGGGTGCCACCAGCCCCGCCCGCCGATAAAGCGAAATGATCCGCTCGCGCATCACCGACTCGCCGGGATCGGCCGCCAGCTCCCGCGCCGCGATCGCCATCGCATTGGCGATCATCCGCACCGCGTAAATCTGCGCCGGAAGAACGTTCGGCAGCACCTCCTCCAGCAGGGTCGCGCGTGCGATCGCGAGCAACCGCGCTCCCTCCGGCCCATCACGCATGCCCGAACGCGGCGATCCTCGCCATCGCCTCCTGCACCAGTTGCGGCGCCATCCGCCCGCTCAGCGCCGCCTCCAACCCCGGCTTCTCTTCCGTGCGGCACCGCTCGCCCTGCTGAAGCGCGATAATCGCCCAGCGGATCGCCGCCATCGCCTCCCAATAGGGCGCCCGCTCCAACGCCACCCTCCGCCCGGAGATCTGCTCGTAGCCGCGATAGAAATCCGCCCGCGCCGCAACGCCGCCCGCCTCTCGATCTTCGCGTCCGAAGCGCCAGCAGCGTGCCGTGAACCAGCCGAGATCCTCATCCGGATCTCCCCAATCCGCAAACTCCCAATCGAGTACGGCAGCAATCCTGCCGTCTGCAACCATGATATTGCCAATACGATAATCGCCATGAATGAGCGTGATCGCGGCAGGGCGCGGACGATCCCGCTCCAACCGCCGCAGCACGAATTCGATCGCCGGCTGTGGGGCGGCGAGCCGGTCGAGATTCCGACGCTGCGCTTGGATGCGCGCCATTGCCGGATCCGGATCGGGCGGCCCGAGAAAAGAAAGGTCCGGCCGCGGCGGACGAACCGCGTGGATTCGCGCAAGCTCCGCTCCAAGCGTCGCCCCGAACCGCGGCCGGTCAGGGATCAACGAATCGTCCCGCACCAGAAGCCGCGGATCGGCAATGCCCGAGACACGCCGCATCAGAAAGAACGGCCCGCCCAGAATGGCGGCATCCGTGCAGAGCGCGACCGGCGCGGGCACCGCGATTCCCTCCCTCTGCGCCGCCTCGAGCAGAGAAAATTCCTCGGCACGGCTGCGGCTTGAGACGATGGTCGCCGCCGAATCCCGCCGCAGCACCAGTCGCTCTTCCCGTCCATCTCCATGCACGAGCATCAGGCCCCAATTCTCTTGAATCGCACCGCCCGATAGCCGCTCGATCGTCCGGATCGTGACCGGTTCGCCCAATCTCTCCCCAAGCCAAGCGGTAAGTCGCCGCTTTGCCGAATCGTCCACTCCCGTTGCCTTTCGCTCTGCGGCATACTCAACCCCCGTTCGGACTGGAGCGTGATGACCGGAGGTGGAGTCACCGTAGGTCTGAATCACGCGGGAAAACAAATGGCGAGAGCGGGATGCGTGAGCGAAAGCAAGCGCATCCCACTCTAAGGAGAAAGCCCATGGTGCAAACTCTTGAGCAGTTCGCCGTCGCATGTCGGGAAGCGCTTGCGGCCGATCCCGGGCCGGCGGGGCGCGAGAAGGTCTGCACGCTCGTCCGAGAGGTGCTGCAGGACAAGGAATTCGTCGCCGCCAACATCCGCCCTGACGGGCCGGAGCGGAAAGTCCTCTACGAGGATCCCGATCTCGGCTTTACCATCCTCGCCCATGCCTATCAGGGGGCAAAGGATTCGAGCCCGCATGACCACGGCCCGACCTGGGCCATTTACGGCCAGGCAACGGGCGAGACCATCATGACGGACTGGGAATGCATCGCCCGCCCGACCGAGGCGGAACCGGGCAAAGCGCGCCGCCTGCGTGATTACAGTCTCACGCCCGGCATGGCCTATCTCTACGAGCCCGGTGTGCTGCACTCGCCGCGGCGCGAGAAGCCCACCTCCCTGCTCCGGATCGAGGGGATGAATCTCGAGCGGATTCGCCGTCTTCGCTATGTCGCCGTCGATCCTACTCTAACCCCGCTCTAAGTCCCTGGGCGGAGCAGGTCTCCGTTTCCTTCGTGGCGCAGTAGCCAAGCCTTGCGGGAAAGCCCGCCGCCATAGCCGGTCA
Organism: Acetobacteraceae bacterium; assembly: GCA_030044345.1. GTDB lineage: Bacteria > Pseudomonadota > Alphaproteobacteria > Acetobacterales > Acetobacteraceae > JAKAWQ01. The sequence continues at coordinate 3,865 of JASHVY010000158.1, forward strand.
GGCTGCCGTCTGCGCCGATCACCCGATGGCATGGCACGACGATCGCGATCGGATTGGCCCCATTGGCGAGCCCCACGGCGCGGCTCGCGCCTGGAGCGCCGATTGCCACTGCAAGCCGCCCATAGCTCGAGGTCTCGCCCGGAGGGATTTTTCTGAGGGCCGCCCAGACCTTGCGCTGGAATGCCGACCCTTCCATCCGGATGGCAATCCGATCGGGTGCCGCAAGGTCGCCGTCAAAATAGTCCTTGAGATGCCTGGCGGCCGTGCCGGCCGCACATTCCGCAAGCCGGAAATTCCCGTACTGCCGGCGCAACTGCGCCAGCATCCGCTCCTCATAGTCGGAAAAATCGAGAGCGCACAGCGCCTCACCATCAGAGACGAGCAGAATCGTCCCGATCGGCGATGCCAGGCGTTCGAGCCAGAACTCCACGTGTCTTCTCCTGTTTGCGGCGCGCTCCGACCGGATCGGACGCCCAGAGATGAAGGGCGGCATAGGCGCGCCATGGGCGCCACGCCTGGGCTCGTGCAAGCAACTGGGCCGGGGTCGGCCGCCCATCCGGGCCCGAAACGGCGCGGAGCAACCCGAGATCGCTGGCGGGAAAGGCATCCGGCTCGCGGAGCGCGCGCATCGCGATGTACTGCGCCGTCCAAGCCCCGATGCCCGGAAGTGCGCGAAGCTGCGCGATGCTCGCCTCCAGGCCTTTCCCGGGCTCGAAGAGATGCGGATCGGCCATGGCGGCCTTGGCGAGCGCGATGATCGAAGCGGCCCGGGCCCGCGGCATGCCAAGTGTGGCGGCAAGATCGGGCGCCTCCGCGATCCTGCGCGGCGAGGGAAAGGCATGGGTGAGGCCCGTCAGGGCAGGGTCCTCCGCCGGTGGCAGGGGATCGCCATAGAGAGCGACCAGCTTGCCTGCCAGGGCGGTTGCGGCGCCGACGCTGATCTGCTGACCAAGGATGGCGCGCACCCCAAGCTCGAACCCGTCCCACGCTCCGGGCACACGCAAGCCTGGCCGCGCACGCACGTGTGCCGCCATCTCCGGGTCGGTGGAGAGATGCGCTCCGATCAGGCAGGGTTCGGCGCCGAGATCGAAGAGCCGCCGTATCCGCTCGACGATCAGAGGCAGCGCCGTGATCACCGGAAACCGGATGGCGGCAATCAGGCAGTTCCGCTTTAGAGCGGGATGAGATCGCTCACGCTCATCCACCCCGCTCTCGGTCATTGTTTCATCGCGTGATTCAGACCTC